>CAZEYH010000408.1:0-3035 GCA_964515895.1 uncultured Clostridiaceae bacterium
ACATAGCTGTAGTTGGCCATTCACGACTAGGTAAAACAGCATTATGGTGTGCGGCACAAGATGAACGCTTCTTCATGGGGATCTCCAATAATTCCGGAATAGGGGGAGCATCAATTGCAAAGCACTCTACCGGTGAACGTGTATTAGATTTTATTAGAGCAGGTAGCTGGGATTGGTTTTGCGAAACATTTAAAGGATATTCCGGCTATGAAGATATTAATATGCCCTATGATCAGCATTTTGTTCTTGCAGCTATAGCTCCTAGACATATTTGTGTAGGAAGCGCAGAACTTGATACAGGAGCAGATCCGAAGTCCGAGTTTTTGTCATGCGTAACAGCAAGCCAAGTATATAAACTATTGGGATACGGAGGAATTGTTACACCTGATGAGCACCCGGTAGCAGACACAAGCCTACATGAAGGAGAAATCGGTTATCATATCCGTACCGGCCATCATTACTTCAGCAGATATGACTGGAATCAATATATGAAATTCATGAAAAGGAAGATAGATAAATATGGGTAAGGCTTTTAAAGATTTTGTTGTCGTTGGGGGAGGTCTGGCAGGCACATGTGCTGCAATAGCGGCCGCCAGGAATGGTTTAAAAGTTGCTCTTGTGCATGAAAGACCTGTTCTTGGTGGAAATTCTTCAAGTGAAATTAGGGTATGGTCTCTTGGTGCTATCGGAGGAGGAAATCATTTCTATGAAGAAACCGGCATTATAGGAGAGATGAAGCTTGAGAATTTATATAGAAATCCTGAGGGTAATCCTTTCATATGGGATACAGTTCTCCTTGATTTTGTAAAAAGAGAAAAGAATATCGAACTTTTCTTAAATACTACCGTATATGAAATAGCTATGGATAACGATGTCTCAAAAATACTTTCTTGTACCGGATGGCAATTAGGGTCGGAGCGCAAAATCATTTTTTATTCCCCAATATTTGCTGATTGCACAGGTGATGGTACTTTGGGTTATTTTGCAGGGGCAGAGTACATAACAGGAAGAGAAGGGAAAAATGATTATAACGAGAGTCTAGCTCCAGAAAAAGCTGATAATTATTCTCTTGGGAGCAGTATTTTTTTCTACACAAAGAAAACTGAAAAAAAAGTCCGATATGTAAAACCGGATTTTGCTTATGATGGTGAGAAAATAAAGCAAATACTCACTCAAGGTAACCGCATTGTCAGTGTAAAAGATTCTGGATGTGATTATTGGTGGTTCGAGTATGGTGGCATTCTCAATACCATTAGTGATAATGAGGAAATTAGAGATGAATTACAGAAACTTGTATATGGAATATGGGATTACATAAAAAACAGCGGTGAGTTTGAAGCAGATAATTATACACTGGAATGGATTTCATATATCCCAGGGAAACGTGAATCTCGAAGGTTGCTTGGGGATTATGTTTTAAAACAGGGAGATCTTAGGAGCCAGAGGATATTTGAGGATGCAGTTTGCTATGGAGGGTGGAGTATAGATACTCATCCGCCTGAAGGGATATATTCAAAAGAACCCGGATGTAAACAGATAAGGGTAGGTGCTTATACAATACCTTTCAGGACAATGTATTCAAGAAATATTGATAATCTTTTGTTCGCCGGAAGAAATATTAGTGCGACACATATTGCCTTTGCATCTACAAGGGTAATGAACACAACTGCGATGATGGGCCATGCAATTGGTACAGCTGCATATTTTTGCGTTAGCAATCAAATAAAACCTAGAGGAATTTATAAAGATAAAAATTTACTTAAAAAATATAAGAGTCGACTATTGAAGGAAGATTGCTACATTATAGGTATGAAAAATAATGATCCTTTAGATATTGCCAAGCAAGCCACGGTAACGGCATCATCTATGAGAGTCCCTGAAAATACCATTCCGGCAGTGTATTCTAAATCATCAAGCATACAAGTTGAATCTGACAAACAAACCACAACGATTTATAAAAAGCTTGACCTTAATAAAGGCATGTATATAACGTTCCCTGTAAAAGGTAAATTTGATACCTTGCAAATCCTTATGGACGTAATTGATGACACAACCCTTGAAGTATCACTTTTAATTCCGGAGAAACCACAGAATTTCATACCGGAAAAATTAATCAAACAGAAAACTTTATCATTAAGCAAAGGAACTGCAAACTGGACGGATATTCCTTTTAACCTTGAATACACAGGAACTATGATTGTAAGAATATCTCCAAATGCCAGTGCAAAGATATATGAGTCAGAAGAATCATGTACAGGTGTTTTTTGTTGCGTTAACCCCGGAACCCGTAAGACTTATAATCCTTGCTTCAGGTTTAAAACGTACACAAATTTAACTGATGAAAGTTTACCTAATTCAAATATATCAAATATATCGAATGTATCAAAGATACCAAGTATATATAGTCCGTATAACATTATTAAAGGCTACAACCGTCCATACCTACTTCCTAATCTCTGGATATCCGACAGGATTACACCTAAAACTCCACAGTACATTGAGTTGAATTTTAAGGAAGAGAAAATGATTAATGAGATAATTCTGTTTTTTAACTCAAACCTGAATATGGAGAGAAATAATCTTCGACCCGGATTTTGGGGTGATGAAGGTTGTGAAATGCCTGAGGAGCTAGTTAAAGAATATAAGATATATGCACTGAAGGAAGCTGGACAGCCTTCACAGCTACTAATACATAAAAAAGATAATATACATAGATATGTAAAACATAGTTTTGGATGTAAAGCTAATGGAATAAGAATAGAGATAATTGACACCTGGGGAAACCCCTATGCTGAAATATTTGAGGTAAGGATATATTAGGTGATGTATATAGACAAATAGGGGGATCATTTTCCTCTTATGACTCATTATATTCCAGAAACGGTGCTTCAAGCCTCTAGAGCCTGTAAATTCACTTCGGGGCAAATCAAACTCACTAAATGATTTTGATTAAATAAAGCTATGGTAGATTGTATTAATTAGGTACATAAGGTATAATAATCCTAAAATAAAACACGGAGGAAAATTCAATGTTA
>CAZEYH010000409.1:0-1775 GCA_964515895.1 uncultured Clostridiaceae bacterium
CGAAAGGTTGTGTTATTATAATGAAACTTCAAATATTTAGTGAAAATGATTGGGTTTACCCCGACAGTGAAATAACAGAACTATCAAATAGTGTTTGCTTAGATACAGCTAGAAATGCAAACATTAGTTTCCAGGTTCTTACTAATTTGCAAGTAGATGACGATACCCCTATCTCCATTGAATGGAGCGGAGCGGATGTTGAAGGTTTAACACTAATTCCGTATCAACTAATTCCCGCAAGGGTAGAAGAAAATAGTGGTGTAAAGTTATTTACAACCTTGGATTATGATAGTGTAAAGGACTTTGTGACCCGACAAGCACCGTTTTATGTATATGATGTAACACGTGATATAGACGATGGTATGTTAAAAAAAGGGAGGGCAGCCTTTTATTTCAGAATTAATGTATCAAGCCAGCTTGAGCCGGGTGAATATGAATCAGTTTTGAAACTGGTTTTCAACGGATGCGAAGGCAAGATTAATATTAAGCTTAGAGTGTATAAGGCAGTTGTGCCTAGCCTTGAAAATTGTCGCTTCAGCATGGTAAACTGGCTCTTCTTGGACCATGTATCAAAAGCACACAATTTGGAGTATGGAAGCGAGAAATTCTGGGATGTAATTGGACTCTATATGGATAATCAGTTGGATATGCGCAGTAATCATTTAATGCTTTCAAGCGGAAAACCAATTTTAGATGAGAATGGAAATGTTGTTGACTTCGATTTTAGTGAGATGATTAAAGAAGGTAAAATGGCAATTGATAAGGGATTCACTTATATATATGGCGGTTTTGTATCACATTGGAAAAAGTGGGACGCAACCGAACTGTATCTGCTTTGGAATATGGATATTGAAGTTACAAGTCTTGAAGCATATCGACAGCTCAAAATCTATTTTACAAAGCTATGGAGCATAATTTTGGAGAACGGCTGGGAAAACAAGTATATGCAATGTCTGGTGGACGAACCGAATTTCCCCAACAGTGAGCATTATAGGATTTTATCGGGTATCTGCCGTAAATGTATGCCGGGCGTTATAATTAATGATCCTGTTGAATCCACAGAGTTGGGGGGTGCAGTAGATATATGGGTAGTGAAGCAAAGCTTTTATGAGCAGTATAAAAAAGAATATGAGTTCCTGCAGGAGTTGGGTGAAGAAATATGGATCTATACCTGTGGCTATCCGGCAGGTAAAACGATGAATCGTGTTATAGATTTGTCCCTAATGGCAAGCCGTCTTCCAATGTGGATGTGTTATAAATATAATGCACCGGGTTTTTTGCATTGGGGTTATAATGCATTAAACGACGAACCTTTCGAAAATACTTGTTTTTATAGAGGGAATCCTGAAAAGTTATTACCACCTGGAAATAGCAACATTGTCTACCCCGGTAACGACAAACCCTGGTATAGTATTCGCGGACATCTGCAAAGAGCCGGAGCGGAGGATTATGAACTACTGTATCAACTAGGTTTGAGGGACAGAAATAAAGCCGATGAAATAATTGCTCGGGTTTGCACAACCTTTGATGAATATAATCCGTCTGCCGAGAATTTTAATGAAGTAAGACGTACGCTTTTAGAAACATTAGATGAACTTTTATAAATAGATTTTATGTGATAATCTGTTCTGTGGGTGGTTGTATAGGAAGTTATGCTGTACCCGCAATTCACGGTGCTTTGGGAGATGACTTTATGGCAATTAAGGAACGCAGATATGGTTGATTATACATCAGCACTATACATTTGTTTAAAGCCAAATTAAGTTTTAATACTG
>CAZEYH010000409.1:1875-3026 GCA_964515895.1 uncultured Clostridiaceae bacterium
GTTTTAATACTGTGGGGTAATTAGGGAGCCTTTACACTCCCCTAATTTTTCTTTTAAGCTGCATAATTTCTTCAATGGGCAATTCAGCAGCTTTCGCTACTTGTTCTATGGGAAGTAAAACTTGATATTATAAGAAAAACGGCGTAAACTGTAGATTGAGAGAAAAACCACTGTCACTAGGAGTCAAATGAGATACTATATGTGCAAGAAGAGATTATTGTAGTGGCGCATTTTCTGTACATGACCCATATAATGACCTGAAGCACTGTTCCTGGAATATAATAGGTCATAATAAGAAAATGTGCTACTACTGTAATAACTATATAAAAATATTATACAAGGAGACTATTATAAATGATAAGGATACTTACTATAGGAAATAGTTTTGCTGAGGATGCAACAAGATACTTAGAAGAGATTGCAGCGGCAGCAGGTAAGGATGTTGGGCTTGTAATAGGAAAGGCTAATATTGGGGGCTGCTCTTTAGAAAAACATTGGAATTTAGTAGAACAATGTGATTTGCTTCAAGATGTAAAGCCTTACAACTTCTATATGACGGGAGCAGGAACTTGCAGTGCTACATTAAAAGAGGCTCTCGTAAGTCAGAAGTGGAACTTTGTTACTTTACAACAGGTAAGCGATTTGAGTTGGAAAGCAGAAACGTTCTATCCATACATAGAAAAACTTTATGACCTGGTTAAAAAATTTGCACCTCAAGCCCAAATAGTGATTCATCAAACTTGGGCTTATCGATGTGATGCCCATGAATTAGAGAAATACGGGATTAGCCAGAATGAAATGTTTACTCGATTAAAACAGTCATATTATGATGCTTCAAAAAAACTAGGATGTAGGGTAATTCCATGTGGAGAAGCTTTTCAGAAGGCACGTGCAATTTTTAAATATACTCCGGATAAGAATTACGATTATGAAAATGCAAAACCACTTAAACTTCCGGACCAAAGTAAGTCATTGATTAAGGGATATTTTTGGAAGACAGGAAATACAGCTACGGGAAAGGCTGAATTAACCCTTGATGGCAGGCATGGCAATGAAAAAGGTTGTTATATTGCAAACGCTGTATGGTATGAAATGTTTACAAAAAACAGTATACTTGATAATAAATTTTGTCCAGAAGGTATTTCGCAAGG
>CAZEYH010000410.1:0-3025 GCA_964515895.1 uncultured Clostridiaceae bacterium
TTTAATATACTGCAGGTGGTCGTTTTTTGCAAAAATATATGTTGACTTTCTATGGTATCTGAGCGGAGCGAAGGATCTGCATTTTAAGCCAACCAAGACTCTTCGCTTCGCTCAGAGTGACAGTTATTACGCAGTCTGCCGTCCCCCTGGTTTACTCCTGGTTTACTGCATGTGTTATTCTTGTGTTATTCAAAGAAAATCCGCCTGTCCAAATAAATGAACAAACGGTTTTTCTTTAGTTCTAATTATAGATTTTTAGAGTTCCAAACTAAATTTTTATGGTTGTTGTACAGTATAATATGCTCTCCAAATCGCAGTTCTTCCAAAGTTGACATCTGCCTTAGATGTATAAGAAGATAGTACTTGATATGCCGAGTTGGTTGGAGAAGTATGGGCGGCAATTTTAACATTGCTTTTTGTTCTGCTACCTGATGTTCCGGTAACTCCGGTGACAAACATGGCATGATCCATGGAATCTTCGTTTGCAGCACCGTCCCAATTAACAGATAACACATTACCAACTGCCGCATATTTTATTGCATCGGTGTAGAGACCATTACCATAAGGGCCCTCTTCTGACATAGAGCTTGCCCGTAACAGTTTCATAAATCCCCGCACATTATCCCATGCCCAATTAAAATAGAATTTATCGTAATACGTTGTGTTTTGATTTCTGCACCAAACATTAAATGCATTTGTACCAACTCTGCTCGTTGGCACTGCTGGACGTGCGGTTGTACTTGTACCACTGCCACCTAATCCGGCCCAAACGCATTGGGAGGCAAAGTTTTGGCAATTCTTTTCTGATGTAAAACCAAATACCGAATTTGAGGTATCGCTGTAATGAGCAGCAGCATATGTAACGGCTTTGCTTGTATCATACGTCCATCCATACAAACTGGCTCTGTTTTGCTCATTCAGATTTTCATCTTTAAAAGAAATCTGTTTTATAATTTAATCTATTACATCATAACTCTGGTCCCAAATAAGCCAAGGGGAGTTTTTATCCTCTCGGAGAAGATAAAAATATTGAATAACTTCACCCCCATCGTAAGGCACCTTGGTATTATCATAATCCACCGTGTATTTTGCGAGTATTGCAATCATATTGTCCCTGATATACCTATCGGACCAACCGCGGCTTTTTGCCAGGTCACTTTTGGTATATTGTTCTTTAAGATGCGCTGTTCCCTTTTCGGATATCTCTACGCTTTCAATTGTAAGGCTGATTACACCAAGATCCCTTTTCCTTTCATTTGAATAATTATCTTCGTTAGCGCTATCTGTCCAGAGGGTAGATTTCCAAATGTCATAGTTATTATCTCTTTCTGCTTCCAAATGCTTAATAACTACATCTGTAGCATCGTTAGATGAGCTTTGATTGCTACAGGCCACCATCCCTCCGATAATTATAATAGTCATAGTTAGGAGTAAAAAAGATAGTCTACCCCGACGTTTTGTTCTTACATTCAGAATATTTTGCATACATTCTTTTATCATTCTATACCCTCCATAAAAGTGAGTTGTTAGTACAGTTTGGTATCTGCTTTGTTTATGAACTGAAGATATGATGGTCTCTGCATACTGTTTACGAACCTCAAATGGAACATCTTTTGTTACAACTTCATCGCAGGAAAACTCCAAATCTTTATTTGCTTCTTTTAACATCCAATAAATTAATGGATTATACCAGTGAATTGCATTTGCAAATAGAAGAAATGCCTTATACCAAATGTCATACCGTTTGTAATGTACAAGCTCATGCATAAAAATGAAAGACAATTCAGACTCTGTATAGTTTTCGTGCGGTAATAATAGTAGCGGCTGTATAAAACCTATCATCATAGGGCTATCAGCTTTTTTAAAAACAAGGAGTTTAACTTTATTTTTAATACCCAATCCTTGAGATACTTTATCAAAAATTTTAGTCACTTGTTCATTCGAAACAGGAGACCCCCAGCGTTTTATTTGTTTTTTATACAAATAGTAGCTGATAGCCTGGTGTAATAGAAAAATGATAACACCTATAATCCATATCTTCGCTATTATATCGGTCAAATGTAAGGCGTTGGACTCTTGCATCGGGACAAATGTTGTTTGTTGAGCATCCTGCAAGGTTTGAGTTGTCTGTGCGGTCTATAGGGTAGACACCTGCTTTCCTGGAACAGAAATTTGGACCGGAGAAATAAAATTGGGGGAAAAAGGAATCGCCAGACGAAACGCCAATATCAGCCAAACCCTATTTTTCCAAATTGCAGTATAAGTTTTATTGAGTATCGGCGATAAAAATATAAGTGCTAATACAACGATAGAGGTTGTTATGGTTGATTCAAAAAATCTTAAAAATAACTCTTCCACAGTTATTCTCCCTTTTCTAACTCATCAAGAAACTTCCTTAACTCTAAAATATCACTATCACTAATTGCATTAGCTTTATGGAGAGAGGATACTAAGTTTTTAAAAGAACTTTCATATAGCTTTTCTAATAATGATTTGCCCTCACTTTGTTTATACTCTTCTTCACCAACAGCCACATGATAGAGATTATTTCTCCCTTGTTTTTCACAAATAAGGAATCCTTTTTTTTACCAAGCGTGACAACACTGTCATTAAGGTGGGTAGTTTCCATGTCCGTCGTTTTTGTAATTGTTCTAAAATGGAAACGGAATTTGCAGGAAGTTCTGAATTCCAAATAATCAGCATAATTTCTAACTCCGCATCGGGCAATCGTTTGATTTTGTTGTGCATATATGATGACCTCCCTATTTATACAAATGTATAATTAGAATGTCAATATAAATTTTGGTTTTTTTATGATTATTTTCATATTGAATTTATTCTGAAAAAACACGGGGACATCAGGCTGCGCAAAATTGCAGCTTTTCTGCTTTTTGTCATCCTGAGTGAAGCGAAGGATCTGCATTTTGGGGCAATTAGGACTCTTCGTTTCGCTCAGGGTGGCGGTTATTACGCAGTCTGACATCCCTGTTTGAGTCCCTTTTTTAAACCTTCACTTTAGGTGACA
>CAZEYH010000411.1:0-3023 GCA_964515895.1 uncultured Clostridiaceae bacterium
TGTATTTGTCAAGTGAAAAATCCCCCAAATTATATTTGAAAAATCCCCCACTTGAAATAAAAATAACCGCCTTATAGTTACATAAAACCCTTATATTATATACTTAAGCATATAATGGTTGTTTAGCCATATGAAGTAATATTATTTTAGTTAAATTTAACACGTATTAACTCTTCAACCATTAATATCCAATGTAAACAACTTATCTAAGGATTTATCAATAATTATAGCTACCGTCTGACTCAAGGTGAAGTCAAGACCTTTCGCGGCATAAACGGTTTCCACCCCAGCAAGCTGGGTCCCCTCCATTTATTCCACGTTGTCTTGATTTCACCTTACCGGCATGCACATGTTTCGGTACCGAGGGATGAAGGGAAAAAGTAAGTGTTATCTTCTTTTCAACCCTCGCAATAATTAATATAGCATGCCGGACGTCATACTAATATAATGCCTATTTTAAATATGTTATTACCTCAGGAATCTGCTAAAAAAGTAAGTGTTTCATAACTTATGAAAGTGTAATACAAAATTTTAACTTCCAGTCCTATAATCATTGGAATTTAAGGTGTTAAGCCAAGTTTTCCTTTTCAAGCCATTCCTTTGTTTCCTTAATTCTATATGAACTTCCGTTCATATTAATTAAATATGACTTATGCGTAAGCCTATCCACCATAGCTGCAGTCATAACTGGATCTTGAAATATTTCATCCCACCTTTCAAAAGATAAATTAGTTGTAATAATTGTAGATTTTCTACCGGCTCTTAAAGACAAATGAGTAAAAAGTAACTCGGAACCTTCTTTGTCGAAGGAAATGTATCCCAACTCATCAGCTAAGATCAAATCATATTTAAGAAATCTATTTTCAAATGCCCTTAATGACTTTTGTGAACGGGTCTCTTTTAATAAATTGATAAGCGAGGGTACAGAAGTGTACCATACCTTATATCCTTCAATACATGCTTTTATACCCAAACCTATGAGCATATGACTTTTTCCAGTTCCAGGATTTCCTGCAAGTATTACGTTTTGCCCTTTTTCGATAAAATCAAGTGTTTTAAGCATGGTTAACTTTTTTCTTGCATCTTCTGGTAAATATTCAACTTCTAAATCTTCCAAATATTTTTTATATGGGAACTGGGCCCTTCTTATTCTATTATTGACAGCATTCTGAGACCTTATATCACATTCCTTTTGCAATAGCAGAAAAAGATATTCTTCGTAGCTTGCATCTCTTGTAGACACATCTTTTGCTAGTTCCTCAAAGTACTTTCTAGTTGCAGGAAGTTTAAGTTCTTTAGTGAATTCTATTATTGATTTTGATAATTCTTTTCTATTCATTATTGTATTACCTCTCTATTGTTAAAATTATCCTTATTGGTGTTTAAAAAGCTTCCATACAATTCAAGCATGTTTTTTGAATTTTGATATATTTCATCTTTTCTATGGATGCTTATGATATTTTGTTTAGTACATAATATTTTGATTTTCTCTGTACTTACATCCATAGGGCTTATTGAAAGTATTTTTGAAATTGCGGTTTCTACCTGATTTATTGAAATATTATATTCTCTCATAAACAAAATTAGTTCTATAAATTCTCTTTCCTTTTTGATATAATATTCTTCATAAAGGTTTTTAATTTTTGAATGTGCCTGCTGCAATGCCACGCTGTTTGGTAATGCTCCAGGCTTTTTTCTTAAAGTATTAAGGTAATGATTAATATCCAGCGACCATTTTCCAAAACCTAATAACTTATTGTGTTGGGCTATTTTTACCCCTTCATGAAAAAGTATGATTTTGTCAGTATATACTTTTGCTAATACTAGTTTGTCAACAAGATTATCAGGAACAGAATAAAAACAGCTATCAATATTTACAGTAGAATATTTGTTAACCCTGTAATTTTTTACAACCGCACAGTCAAATGGAGGTAATGATGGCATTAAATATTCCTTTTCTTCTTCCAGCATTTGTGCAGCTGTTTTGTTTTCCATTGAGGGTTGCGGTTTGTTGTTTAATAACTCACACGTTTCTTTGAGATAAGCATTAGCTTCATCAACACTAGAGAATTCCAGTCTTTTTGAAAATGCTTTTCTACGAAGGTATTCTACTGTCCGTTCTACATGGCCCTTTTCATTACCACTATAATTATTGCAGAATCTATACTGGTAACCGTAATATATTGATAATTTCAATAAAGCTTCAGTAGGTTCTTTTTCATATTTTCCAACAAACTTCTTTACAGCAGTTCTTGCGTTATCGTATACTATTGTTCTATGATTTCCCCCAATATGAGAAAAAAATCTAGCATGTGCTTCCATAAAACTTTCAGTTTTTTCATTCTCAAACAAATAACCATACCGGTAATTTCCATTTGCTGTACAAAATGCTGCCATACGCAATGTTGTCAACGTTCCATCTATCCATAATTTAACTATTCCCCAATCAAATTCACATACTTCACCTAGTTTATACTCTCCGCGTATAAAAGCTTCTTTACCCTCTTTCAACATTTTTCCTATTGCTTGGCATACTGTTGTATATCCAATATCAAAGCCCTCTTCTACAAGTGATTCATAAATATCTATCTTTTTCCTTATTTGCTTATGCAACCCTCCTGACATTCGTTTTTCGTTTTCATTTAGATAATATTCTATACGTTCTATTATTTCATCGGTTAGCTTCTTCTTCTTTCTACCAGATACATCATATTTTGGTTTATCAACTATTGCATTTATTATTTCTTTATCATCAGCTCCTCCATGTTCGATTAATATCCTTCTGTTTTCTTCATATTCTTTAATGTATTTTCTTATTGTTTTTCGATCTTTTCCTGTAATTCTTGCAATTTCCCTTTGTGATTTTCCATCACGAATATGCATAAGAATTATCTCCTGCTTCTCATTCAATTTTATCACCTCATTTTGCCTCCCTCATGTTTGATATACATGAGAGATTATACTTGTATGGTGGGGGATTTTTCAACTGAAATTGTGGGGTACTTTTAGATTAACACAAACAA
>CAZEYH010000412.1:0-3023 GCA_964515895.1 uncultured Clostridiaceae bacterium
TTACAGTTTATCTGCCGGTAATATAAATTAAGACATAGCAAATACCGGATTACAGATTATTAGATATCGCAGCTAAGCTGCAACCCTCCGAAGTGTGAAAATCGCTCTAAATCCCGTAAGAAAATCGTATGAAATTAATAAGAAAACAATAAGGTTTTCTTATTATAAAACGAAAGAACAGCACCCTTTGTTTTGGTACAATATGTATCGAAACAGGGGTGCATTTAATTTGTACGAAGAAAAGGAGATGAGTGTGATGAAAAAGAAAAGAGTTTTAATTTTATTTGGCGGTTATTCTTCGGAATATGAGGTATCTTTACAATCAGCATATTCAGTAATCGTAAATATAAATTCTGATAAATATGAAACCATATTGATTGGCATTACAAGAGAAGGTAATTGGGTTCGATATTATGGAGATATTGCCAAAATTCCAACAAACACATGGTATAAGAATGAAGAGTACTGCATTCCTGTTGTAATTTCACCTGATAGGGATACACATAAAGTAATTGAGTTTAGCGACAAGTATGATAAGGACAAGCATATTAGGAGCGAGTGTGTTGAGAACGGGTGTGTAGAAGACGGGTGTGTTGAGGATGAGTATATTAAGGGTATGAGTATTAAGAATGATTATATTATGGACAAGCATATTAAAAGCCAGAGTAATGAGAATATTGAGGTCAAGTGCATAAAAAATAGTCATATTAAGGAAGGGTTTGTAAAAGAGACCGAGTTTGATATTGCTTTTCCTATTTTTCATGGCAAAAACGGTGAAGATGGTACAGTGCAAGGTTTGCTTGAATTGGCAGGTATTCCGTTTGTAGGATGCGATACACTTTCTTCTGCATTATGTATGGATAAGGATAAAGCACATAAATTAGTGGAACAGGCAGGGATAAAAACTCCTGCTTCATTTGCATTTTCCATGCCATATAAATTGGATGAAATTATAGAACAAGCAAGACATATCTCCTATCCATTATTTGTAAAGCCTGTGAAAGCAGGGTCATCTTTTGGCATTACAAAGGTTTCTGAAGAAGAAAAGCTGCAGGAAGCAGTAGAAAACGCTTTTCTGTATGATGATCAGGTCATTATAGAGGAAAATATTGATGGCTTTGAAGTAGGCTGCGCAGTACTTGGCAATGATGAGCTGATAATTGGAGAAGTAGACGAGATTGAATTGATGGTGGAAGGTGGATTTTTTGATTATGTAGAAAAATACAACCTTATATCTTCAAAGATTCATATGCCTGCAAGGATTGATAGGGAAACGGTTATGCGAATTAAAGAAACAGCTGCTATAATTTACCGCACACTTGGCTGCAGAGGTTTTGCAAGAGTAGATATGTTTCTTACATCTTGCAAAGAAATAGTTTTTAATGAGGTTAATACTATTCCCGGTTTTACTTCCCACAGCCGTTATCCAAATATGATGAAAGGAATTGGATTGCAGTTTGCAGATATTATTGATAAGCTAATTCAATTAGGTCTGGAAAAATGAGAACTGTTATATTAAATAAAGAGGATATATATAAAGGCTATTTGATTCTTGTAAATAAGGAGCATTATATTAGGGATAACAACTTTTTTATTAAAGGAAATGATGTATTCGGAAAGGTTAATAATTTGGTTAACAAGACGAATTGTTTTTCTGTCAAAGGAAATGATTTCTCCAGTATGGAGAATGGTTTCTCTAGCAAGGGAGTTGGATCCTCTAGCAGGAAAAATAGTTTCTCTGGTAGATATAATAGCTTCTCTTACAGGCGTAGTGATTTTTCCCACATCGGGAAACTTATTCCTGCCGATGCTCAGTATAAGGATGTACTTTTGGAATCAAAAACTCTTGCCTCATTATTACAGTTATTAAAATTAATTGGCTGCAGTAATGAAATTATTCCCGTAAGCGGGTACCGAAGCCGTAACGAACAAGAGCAAATATATAATCAGTCGCTTTTAGAGAATGGTACAGTATTTACAGAAAGATATGTTGCATTGCCGGATCGAAGCGAACATCAGACAGGATTAGCCATTGATTTAGCTAGAAATGCAAATGAAATTGATTTTATCCGTCCTGATTTTCCCTACACGGGTATATATGGAACATTTCGCAAAAATGCTGTTAAATATGGCTTTATAGAACGGTATCAAAAAGATAAGGAAAGCATCACAGGTATATCTTACGAACCATGGCATTTTCGTTATGTTGGTTACCCACACTCACAAATAATGCAGGATAACAATTTAAGCCTTGAAGAATACATCCTATTTATTAAAGATTATCTGTATGGAGAAAAGCACTTTCGTATTCAAGAAATGTCAAGGGAAATTGAAGTTTCTTATATACCTGTTGGCTTTGATACAACTACAATCGAAGTACCTGAGAATAACTGTTTTCAAATATCCGGCAATAATGTTGACGGATTTGTTATTACAATTTGGTCATAGTAATTTTTACTGTAAAGTGAAGATAACTATAGTTTTGCACTTTTTATCTAAATTCCTGAGCAAAGCGCATTTGCTGTAATCTGAAAATTTGTATTTTATTATAATGTGTAGGTGATGATTATGACTTTATCAGGAAGAACAGTTCCATTCCATACATCTCCTTTATCATCCTTCCTTGCTATAAGTATACTTTCTTTTGTAGTAGCCTGGATTTTAAATTTTTTGTGGTCAAAGGTTAGAAAACCGGTACTGTCAAAAAAGACCCTGACAGAAAATATATTTTCAAAAAAGGTATTGTCAAAAAAGGCACCTTCAAAAGACTACAGAGCATGGATTGAAATTGATCTTGCAGCTCTTAAGCACAATGCAAGAGTATTGCAAGAACTTCTGCCCAAGCAATGCAAGTTAATGGCTGTTGTAAAAGCAAATGCTTATGGACATGGTGATATTACTATAGCAAAAACACTAAATCAACTGGACATTTATGCCTTTGCTGTTGCTACGCTTGAAGAGGGTATTCATCTTCGTAAAAATGGTATTAAAGGTGAAATACTAATTTTAGGCTATACTAATCC
>CAZEYH010000413.1:0-1790 GCA_964515895.1 uncultured Clostridiaceae bacterium
ACCTGGCTGCTATTCTTCACGATGCTTTTTAGCGGCGGCTTGGTGCCTAGCTACATTCTCAATGTGCGCTATTTGCACATCAATAACAGTATTTGGATTTTTTTGCTCCCATCGCTGGTTAACGCCTATTATACGGTTATTCTTAGAACTTTTATCCGAACCACAATTCCCGATACCCTCTTTGAAGCCGCGCGGATCGATGGTGCCGGGCATTTCCGTATCTTCGTGAGCATTGTGCTTCCGCTGTTTAAGACGGGCATCGCAACAGTCGGCCTGTTCAACATGGTGGCGCGCTGGAACGATTGGTTTACCGGCATGCTATACATACAAAATCCCAAATTGGTTCCTCTGCAGACCCTACTGACCAAGCTGCAAAACACCATTGATTTCCTCAAACAGAATGCCGCGATCGCGGGTACACCTGACGGCGTCGCACTACTGCGTACACTACCGGATGAGAATATGCGTATGGCCTGCACTATCATCGTAATTCTTCCTATTCTGTTTGCTTATCCCTTTTTTCAACGCTATTTTGTACAGGGCCTGACAATGGGGAGTATTAAAGGCTGATGTTCACTGCTTTCCTACCGGTATTGGGGTTGAAATACAATTACCAAAAAAAGGAGGATTTTTATGAAAAAGCTATGGATTACCCGGACATTTGTGTACATAATAGTTATGACTATGATTTTCTCACTCGCTGCCTGCTCCGGTTCAACCAAACCTTCGACATCACAGGGTGACGATAACGGTGGTGATGAACCTACAAAGAAAGAGTTGAATTTTGTTACGCTGGATTGGTATGTGGGTTTAGACCCGATGCCGGACAATCAGATGGTTAATGACGCGGTCAATAAATATTTGAAGGAAAAGATCAATGCCAATGTCAACATCTTCTATTGGCCGGCCAAGGAGTGGGAAACCAAAATGACCACAATGATCAGTGCCGGCCAGGATGTTGGCATCATTGGTTTTGGAAGCCAGTCCAAGCTTGATTATGTAGTGCATTCCAACCGCGGCTCCTTCTATCCGCTCGATGAATTGCTTAATACATACGGAACTGAGACCAAGGCGTTGTTTCCCCATGAGATCTGGGAATGCATGAAAATCAATAAGAATATCTATGGAATTCCGTCACTCAAGGACAACTGCTATATTGTGTCGGTGATATACAACGCTGAAATGGCAGATGCACTTGGAATCGACATGGGATCGGTCAAATATACCAACTGGCGCCAATTAGAGCCATTCCTGACAGAAGTAGTAGAAAAACGTTCTGAAAAATTCCCTGAATATGACCAGTATCCCCTGTGTGGAGGTGCCGGTCGTGAAATACCGTACAATTTTGCCCTTGAAACCTTCCTTAACGACTCTTATATGGCCGTATGCAACATTGCTCCATTCTTCGATGTAGAAGGTTACAATGACGATACCGTATTCAATCTCTATGCCACTGACGAATATCGTGAATTTGCCAAGAGCCGCCAGCGTATGGTAGAAAAGAATATATTCGCCTATGATTATACAGGTAAGAGCGAATGGAACTACACGGGTGGCATGTTTGCATGGCCCGGCTGGGGTTATACCTACATGCAGGAGCACCTGTATGGTGATGCATTTACAACTAAAATGATTGTTTCCGACCATATCTGGACTGAAACAAATAACTACTTCAGTGCCGGCACTGCTATTTCGGCTAAATGTTCCGAACCCGAACGTGCTATGATGATCCTCAATTTGGTCAATACCGATCCTGAGTTTGCAACTATGATGCGCTTTGGCGTAGAAAA
>CAZEYH010000413.1:1890-3014 GCA_964515895.1 uncultured Clostridiaceae bacterium
AAACAGTGTCCATGCTTACATTTACTAGCTATGAAATGCCTTCGGCATCGTTGGGTAAGCTCAATCCATTACCCGATCTGCGCAGCACATCCGACCGGCATGCCTCCATTCCGATTGACGAGGCAACAGTCACGAAGGAAGAAGCACGGTATATGGGCTGGGGGCGGGTCAATGGCATATTGCCCTATTTGCTGCAGGACGGCTATAATCGTAAAAAAAAGCTCCGTGCCTGGAAGGCCGCTGTGCTGGAGAATAACTTTATCCGTGCAACCTTTTTGCCGGAGCTGGGTGGAAGGCTTTGGTCGCTTATCGATAAGACAACCGGCAGAGAATTGCTGTACTGTAACCCGGTCTTTCAACCATGCAATTTGGCTTTACGCAATGCCTGGATTTCAGGCGGTGTAGAGTGGAATATCGGCATCATAGGACATAGTCCTTTTACTGTAGACCGAATGTTTACCGAGCAACTAGCGTTGGATGACGGTACACCGGTACTGAGGATGTACCAGTACGAGCGGGTGCGCCGCCTGATCTATAGGGTTGAGGCCATGCTGCCTGAGGATTCAAGGTATCTATTTGTAAGGGTTCGCATCGATAATTCATCTGATATGGACACCGCAGTCTATTGGTGGAGTAACATTGCAGTTGATGAGCGGGAGGATGTGCGTGTGCTGGTTCCATCTGATAAATCCTACCGATGGGGCTATGGCGGAAAGCTGACCAAGGTTCCCATTCCGTATATGACGGTACAGACCGATCAGCTGCATAGTGGAGCAGGTCAATCCGGCACATTGCACTGGGATATCAGTCGTACAACACAATTGCCACAAGCAATGGATTTCTTCTTTGATATACCCCAGGGGCAGAGACGGTGGATTTCTGCGGTAGGGGGAGACGGGTATGGCTTTGTGCAGACTTCAACCGATGTTTTGCAGGGACGAAAGCTGTTTGTGTGGGGAATGGGAGCAGGAGGCCGGAATTGGCAGACCTTCCTGGCCCAGCCGGGTTGCGCCTATCTGGAACTTCAGGCCGGTCTGGCACACACTCAACTGGAGCACCTTCCCATGAAGGGCGGAGCGGTAATCAGCTGGATGGAAGCATATGGGCCGATTGCAGCTGAAGCC
>CAZEYH010000414.1:0-3013 GCA_964515895.1 uncultured Clostridiaceae bacterium
GTCCTAAGAAAGCCATGTTTTCCTGCAGGCTTTTCATTCTTGAAAACAAAAGATATGTCGATAGGCACATCATCCCAGTAAAAAGGATATGGTATATAATTTTTATTCATGTAATTTACCTCCTGTATACTCTTGTACATATAATATAATTTTAAGATACAAATTCAAACTCTGTATCTAACCAACCAAAATAATAGAAAAAGTAACTATTCTGTCTTTCTAACATCCAAGCCTCCAATTTTCAAGAAATAATTTGCTCTCTCCAAAATACATCTGTGGTTGTAATAAAAGGCCTAATAGAGCAGTAATATTTATTATTCTACTCCGGAACCACTTGAAAACTACCTGCTTATTCCGCTTGGATCAAATAATACATACTTGGATACATATCGCCGAGTTTAAACATCAACTTTCCATCTTTATATTCCGACGGTATCCTACCAATAAAGAAACCCTCGGCATTAACAGCCCAAACCTTTAAGTCAGATTGTACAGTCTTAAGCGTAATCTTAGCCTCAATTACCTCAATCAATATGGGTGGCTTACCATAATCCAACATTTGTTCCCCGTCAAACTTTGCATCAGTATTTTTTGCACGGCCAACTGTAGTTAATAGGATGTTATCACTTCCAATTAGTGGTTTATCAGTTAATGAACTTAGTGCAATAACAGCGAAATCCGTCTTTGAATCAACAGTTAGACCATCAAGACTAATAGGAGCATTCTTTCCAAGCAATCCATAAACACATTTTGTCAAAGCAGTGTCTATAGTTCCATAATTCTTTTCCCAACTTCGGTAGAGTTCTCCAGTATCTGATTTAACATCCGTTGTGCTATTGTCTGCAATTGTATTATCAGATCCATTACTTTTCTTTACACTGCTTTTCCCCTCATGAAATTCCACACCAATACGGTGGACCTCTGTCAAAAATTTTAGTGAAGGTATACCACCTCTTTTATAGGGATCTACATTGATAGTAATATTGTTTTTGGAAATTGCTACATCCCCTCGTCGGGTGATAAGTGCACTATGGTAGAAAAGCCCAAATTTGGCAGGGTCATTCCAGGTGTTGAAGACACCCTCACGGAATGGTTTTCCACCAACCGAGCTAGAGGACATTTCTTTGCCAAGTATAGAAAGGTCTCTTTTAGTATCGTAAGTATATGTATGTATAATGAAACCTGACCAGCCCTGCAATGCACCAATTGCTGCATAGAGGATAGGACTTTCTGCACGGTATTCATTCGGCCATGGCATATCCCATTCAGAAATAAAAAATGGTTTGTCTAGAGAACGACTTACACAGTGCCTTGATACTCCAATATCGGCTTCACTATGTAATGGTTTATTATAGAAAATTTTATCATCTTCATCCCATTTCCAATTATACCAGTAAATATGTGTGTCGCAAAAATCTGTAACAGTTTGAGGTTTGCGCATTTGTATATTCCAAGTATGATTTGTGCCAGTAATAGGAATTTTAACCCCAATTTCACGAAAATACTCCATCATCCTTAAATAGAATCGCTCTTGAAGTTCCATTTTGAATCTTACTACTATTTCATCATCAAATCCATTAAAATCGCAATTATCTATATCAAATTCTATTTTCTTTTCAAGTAACCATTCTTGAAATAATGCTTTAAATTCCGTCTTATATGGTTCGATTTCAATGTCAAGATAAAATAACGAGGTCTCATTAGCAATGCATGTCATTACAAATACAGGATCATCCTTGTATGCAAGACCTGTATATGGATTGATATGTGTCCACAAGTCATATGCATACTTTTTTTGCAATTTAATTAAGTTTTCACTGTAATTACAGTAAGGTTTTGCTGCTTCTACAAGAGAGGAAGCATTTTCGACACCATCCCCAGTTTTAAATTTACGGTACGTGATCATATCTAAATAGCAATAAATGCCTTCCTTTTTTAAACAATATATCAGATAATCAAGCCTTTTTATGCTTTCAGGATCAAAACTAAGTGTATTTCCCTTTCGCTCACCTTTAGAAAATTGAAATATGTTTGGTGTTGACCATTCAGCATCTAATTGATGAAAGCGTACAATATTAACTCCTATCTTGGCAATACGTCTAGCTACCTTTTCACTGTAGTCAAACTCGGGAAAATTCGCGCCAGCATTGAAGTTTACTCCCCAAAACTTGCCCACTGTGCCATCTTCAAATTCAAAGTGATCTCCTACTACTTTTAAGAATCCATGCTTTCCTGCAGGCTTCTCGTTCTTATAAATAAATGATAGGTCTATAGGTACATCATCCCAGTAAAAAGGATATGGTATATATTTTGACATTTGTTTACCTCTCTTTTCAGTATCATATGCAAGTAATTTATTATTTCTTATATCTAAAACTCAAAACCACATATTGCCACTTTGTCTACTAAATTGCATAGTAATATATTTTTAATAGTATTTGGGAAAATTATTATCCAAATAAACTATTTATCATACGAATTGATGTCTCTGTAAGTATTTCTGCACCTTCACAACTCACAAGACAGCTCCCGACTCCTGTTGAGTAGCTCTTAGCGATAACTGCTTCGGGAGTTGGAAGATAACCTGCACCATCATCTGTAAGTTGAGCAGTAATAGTATGAATTGCTTTTGACCTTGCACGCATACGCATTCCATATTCTATATAAAGCTCAAACGGATTAGTAATAAATGCACTGTCTCCAAGACGCATGGCATGAACCGGAGCATCATAAAAGGTAGCCCTAGATTGAAGTTTTGCACGATTTATAATACCTTTTGCAAAGAACAAAGCAGAAGAATCTTTACCGGACAAATTTTCTATTTGTCCATTATATTTATTAAATATTTCTTCGAATTGTGCTTTAGCCTGGACCAACTCATCATTTGTAACTGTTCGTATAAGAAGTGGCACATCTTTATATATATGACCGAATTCAAGTTCACGGACTATACCCGCTTTTGCTTTTTCCAAATTATACTCAAAGCAACATAAAAGTCTTCTGCCAATTTCCT
>CAZEYH010000415.1:0-2993 GCA_964515895.1 uncultured Clostridiaceae bacterium
TTCCTTTTATGTTGAAGAGTTTCCCCGTATCTGAGCGAAGGAGAAGCAAAATTGTAACTTTAAGTGCAAAACATTTTACCGGCAATCATTCATAACGAAGGGCTTCTATTGGGTCTAATTTAGCTGCTTTATTGGCAGGGTATACACCAAATACTATGCCTATCATACTTGATAAAGTAACTGTAAATATTACCACTAACAAAGATACTCTAGGAGTAATTTTCATAAGGCTGCCAATGCCAAGTCCACCTAAATATCCTATTACAATACCTATTAAACCTCCAATAATTGTTAAAATCATTGCTTCTATCAAAAATTGAATACGAATATCTCTATTTTTAGCCCCCAAGGATTTACGAATTCCAATCTCCCTTGTCCTCTCTGTGACAGTTACCAGCATAATATTCATCACACCAATACCACCCACTAATAAAGAAATACCTGCAACAAAGCTGATAAATGCTGTAAAATATCCTAATACTTTATTAACTACATCTAGGCTTTCTGTAGCACTTTGTACATAATATTGGTCTTCATTGCGATGCTTTTTTTCCAACATTTTTGTTAATTCCATCGAAGTATTATTTATAGTATCTTTATCCTTAATAGCTACAACAAAATTATGGATTCGATTGGTTCCATATAAATCGTGAATCGCTCCGATAGGCATATAAATCATAGTGGGTATCTGATCAGGAAATAATTTTGCAAAATCTCCCGCCGGATTTTTAACTACCCCGATAACTGTAAAATGATGCTTGATTTGCCGTACTTGAATACATATTTGCTGTCCGACAACATCGTCATATCCAAAAATGTCTTTTGCTAATCCATCATCAATAATAGCCACCTTGCGCTTCATCTTTACATCGGTATCTATTAAAAATCGTCCGTATAAAAACTCAAAAGAAGCAATATCATTGTAAAATTCATTTATCCCTATCAAAATAGAAGATCTGTATTCCTTTGGATTACGAAGCTGAATTTGTGCATTTCCTCCTTGAAACAAAGGAGTTACAGCGGTAGTTTGAGGATGACTTTTAATTATTTCCATATCGTCTATTGTAAGTTGATCTCTGGAAGTAGCTTTCCCCGGATCTCTTAAAGAAATGGTCAACATATTTATACCCAGTTTATCAAATTCTCCTGTTAATGCAGCTTGACTCCCCTGTCCGATGGAAGTAATCATTATTACAGAACTAATACCTATAATAATACCCAGCATCGTTAAAAAGGTACGCATTTTATTGGATAATACGCTACGAAAAGCAGACTTTATGCTCTCTATCAGGTTCATTCAAGATTCCCCCTTGCGATAGAAGGATTTTCTACAGGTTCATCAGAAATAATTTCTCCATCTCTAAAAGTAACAATACGTTTTGTATAGGCTGCAATTTCCGGTTCATGAGTGACTATAACTATGGTAGCACCTTCATTATTTAGAGTTTGGAAAATTTCTATTATCTCTTTTCCTGATCGACTGTCAAGATTACCTGTCGGTTCATCTGCTAGTAGTATGGAAGGCTCGTTAACCAAAGCTCTAGCAATGGCTACTCTTTGCATTTGTCCTCCTGATAATTCATTTGGCTTATGAGAAACCCGGTCTTCCAGTCCTACCTTTTGTAATGCGTCCATTGCTCTCTCTTTCCTTTCCTTTGCACTAATTCCGGCATAAATTAAAGGTAATTCTACATTTTCCAGAGCAGTTAGTTTAGGTAACAAATTAAAGGATTGAAATATAAATCCGATTTTTTTATTACGAATATCTGCTAAATCATCATCTTTTAAAGAAGAAATATTAACCTGTTCCAAATAATATTCTCCCTCAGTGCTTCTGTCTAAACAACCGATAATATTCATTATTGTAGACTTTCCCGACCCGGATGGACCCATAATGGAAATGAATTCTTTCGCACCTATTGCTAAATTTACATTCCGTAAAGCAGTTACCTCTATATTCCCATTCTTGTAAATCTTCGTTAAGTTCTTAATAGCAATCATTGTGAATCACCTGACTGTCTTTTTACTATAGGCTTAACATAATCTCCATCTTTAATTTGGGTGCCCGGGTTAATAATAACCTTTTCCCCTTCGGTTACACCTTCTACTTCTACATATAAATCTTCAAAAGCTCCTACTCTTACTTTTCTCTTCTCAACGGAATAATCTTCCTTCATCACGTATACAATTGATGTTCCATCTTTGTCTTTAATAAGAGCTAAAATAGGAATTACCGTCGCCTCTTCCTGATACTTTGTAATGATTTCAGCCTCTACTGAATAGCCGGGCTTTAGTATTGTTTCAGTCCTGTCAAAAGCAATTTCTACTTGCACAAATGATTCTATCCCTGAAGTCCCTTGTTTTGTTACTGCAATAGGAGCTACCTTTTGCACAATTCCACTATATGTAACTTGTTCTAAAGCATCGCTGGTAATTTTCACTTCTTGTCCTTCTTTAATATTTACGGAATCGAATTCATTGATATCTACCTTGATATACAATTGATCCAAATCTCCAATCTCAATAACGGGAACTCCCGGATTAGCAACAGTTCCTTTCTCCGCTACTATTTCTAAAACGGTTCCTTTTATTGGGCTTTTTGTATTTTGTATATACTGTTCTCTTTGTTTTCGCAGATTATCTATCTGTAATTGCTGCAGCTCGATTTGCTTCTTTTGGGTTTGAACTTGGTTTTGATAGCTTGCACTTTCTTCCTTATTCAACAAATCATTTAAGCTCTTTTCTGCAATTATTTTCTGCTGCTTGGCATTTTCAATAACTCTTTTTGCCGATTGGATCTGCATGGATGAAACTTCCAACTTATCTTCGGCAATTTGTACTTGTTCGTAAGAACGGTCTAACTCAGCCTTTGAAAGAACTCCTTGTTCAAATAAATCCTGGTTACTCTTATATTGCTTTTGGGCTTCTTCCAATGACCTTTTATTTTGCTCATAATTTACTTCCGTCTGCCTTAAATTTGATATAGCATCTTT
>CAZEYH010000416.1:0-2987 GCA_964515895.1 uncultured Clostridiaceae bacterium
GAATTAGCCAAGTTTCCCAAACTCAAGTTTATTGGTCATTCACAACCTTTTTGGGTAGAAATAGGTGATAATGTAACTGAAGAGAACAGGAATGGCTATCCTGAAGGCAAGGTTACACCGGGCAGGATTGTGGAGCTTTTGAGAAAATATCCTAATTTATATTGCGATATGTCAGCAGGAAGTGGGTATAATGCTATTACAAGAGATCCGGAATTTGGATATGCATTTATAGAGGAATTTCAGGATAGGCTATATTACGGAACGGATATTTGTGATCCGCGCAATATTACCAATCCTATGTTGAAGCTATCCTCATGGCTTGATGAATCTATGGAAAAGGGGAAAATATCAGAAACTGCCTATAGGAAAGTATGTTATGAGAATGCATTGGAATTATTGGAAGGATAATTTAGAATTATTTGAAGGATAATTAGGAAGCAAACAAACAAAGCTGCTGTGTTGCCTAAGTGCCGTACTTTGTATCACGTAGCTTTGATGCCAATTGTTTTACTTCGGTTTTAATTTCACCGGTAAGATAAAGGCTTATTCCATAAAAAGCCATACCTGCAGGTACGAGAATAATTAGTATTGGAATGCTTGCAGGCATGGCTTTTGTCAATATATATATAACAAAGCCCATTAGTGCTGCAGAGCCAAATATTCTTATGTAATTTATAGGGGACAGGTGCCATTTAAGGATTTTTCTCCCACCGAAGAAGGATAGAAGAAAGTATAGAAAATAGGATAACGCAGTATTTACTGCAGCTATTTTATATCCAAACAACCGTATTAATATGAGGTTTGATATTATATTAAAAAGACAGCATAACATGCTATTCCTGAATATTACTCCTGTATTGGAAGTAAGCTCCCATGCCTTGTTGTTGTATTCTGTAAGACCAAGGAAAAACATTCCTATAGATACCCATATTATTACGCTATTACCTTCAGTATATAGTGGATTGAGTATTTTAGAAATCACCGGAGATAGGATGCTGATACCAATAACAGCAGGTACGGTGATTAAAAGGAAAAAGCGTACTGCATGGGATAAAAGTTCTTCCGTACGTTTTTTCTCATTTTGCTTCCATGTTTTCAAAATATTGGGGTAAACCCCTCTCATAATAGCCAACAGCAACATACTGAAAACAGAAGAAGCTATTGTATAGTTAGCTGCATATATACCCACACCTGATGAACCTGAAAATAGTTTTATTATATATCTATCTGAATAATTAAGTAGACTTAAAGAAAGGCTCACACCAACAAGGGGGGTACCGTATTTTATAAATTTGTTCATTATCTCTCGCGAAAATAGAGAAATATTTATGTATTGATATATTTTAAGGCGAGAAATAATTATGATAGAAACTGCTAAATCTATAACCACAATGCTTATTATGGCACTTATTGGGCCAATATTTGAAAACTTAAAAAGCAAGACTGTTATAACCAGTTTAAATATAGCAGACATAATTGACAATATAAGGTTTAGTCTAAGTACCCTTGCTGCACTTAACATAGAAAAAAGTATTTGTGTCATGCTATAGGTAATAAACATGGCTATGCTTAATAGCACCAGATGTGTAGTGTAAGTACTAAAGTGGCTTTTTACAAAAACCAGAGTAATCAGGCTTATGACTACAGTAGGGATAGAAATAAAGGCCCAGCCTGTAAAAACCGTTGAGTAAAAAATTCTAATATTTTTTTCCCCAGTAAAATTATTTATATACCTATAGGCTGATTGAAAAAGCCAACCTAACAGTACAAGGGCAGTAATACTTACAGTAGTAATTGCCAGATTAAGATTTCCATATTCCTCAGTTTTAAAGAAATTTGTGTAGACGGAAAGAGTTATAATGCCTACTATGCCTTCAATTATTTTAGCTGGAAGGTATAAAAAAGTATCTTTAGCCATATTTCCTTTAGTCTTGTTATCTTCGATGTTATTCTCCAAATTGATGCTATTATCTACACTGTTATCCATAATATCCTCCGTTTTAGCTATTGTCATCCACAAACCCAATAAACTGTTTTATATACCAAATATAAATATATCTATTTACATTTACATATCCGATATATTTATACCTGATATTTTATATATAATATCCACTAGCTCCTTTGGTGTATGAGCTATAAAATCAGGATTACCCTTTATTAATAGTTCCTCGGAATCAAAACCCCATGTCACTGAAATTATCCTTATCTTTGATTTTTTACAAGCTTTAATATCTCGGTATTCATCGCCAATATATACAGCTTCATCTTTGTTAATTCCAAGTTTTTTTATCAATTTATTGATAGATCTGTGTTTATCAAAAATCCCTTTTGATGAATATATCTCATCAAAAGCATTCATATTCTTACCTCTAAGGAAACCCTCAATATTGGCTATAGAATTGGATGAAATAATTATAAGCTTGAAACCCGCTTCTTTAAGTTTTCTAATTTTATCCTCAATACCATTTATCCATTTTAATTCATGAATATGGCTCTTTATTTCCTCTTGCATTCTTGAATTCATAGCTGGCAATCGATATAAGGGAATACCGAGTATCTTGCATCTTTTTTTTATTGGCATGCCTGAAAACGACCTGAGTTCTTCAAGACGTAATTTTGGTGAGCCAAGCTTATTTGCAATGCCAAGCTCATCTGCAATATTATTTGCCAACCTTACATATAAACCTGCGGAGTCTACAACAGTTCCATCAAAATCAAATACTAAGTACTTTATCAAAAGGCCACCACCTCATATTTAGCATATTAGATTGCACTAGATTGCAGCAAATCTGCATCTCCCTCCAGATTATTCTGTAGGGGAAAATCCTGAAACGACTTTCATGGGAGCAATCATAATACTATATTATCCAAATATTACATGCCATAGTATAGATTCAATATAATATTTAGTATAATATTCATTATAGCAAGATTATAGCATACACATCCTTTACTTTACAACAGGTATTAAGTATTGCAAAGTA
>CAZEYH010000417.1:0-2976 GCA_964515895.1 uncultured Clostridiaceae bacterium
TGGATACAATAAGAGCACCCACAATAAATAACTTCTTCACTTTCACCACCTCCTATTATATGAAAAATCTTTACTGCACATCTTTCTACTAATACATAATATATAAAATAATGTGACATGTAAACATCTAAAGATTATGCTTTTTTCTACGTTTTTTAATATATAAAATCACGAAAGAAATGATTGCCACAACTGTAACCTGTGGAATCAAAAAGGCAAGTGCAATTCCACTATGTGATGATTCAAAAATCCCCTTTCCCCAAACTAATAAATCAACCACTATCGTAATTGGTATAGACAGCCATATCCAATTCCTTTTGGTAAAATATAATATTATCACCGATAAAATTGGTGGTATAAAAAACATAATGATGGAAAATTTTTCGCCATATTGCATTAAAAAGTCTGTCATGACATCACCTCATCAATAAATAATCCTTGCCTCACATATTCCTGCCAATATGCACTATCTATCCCTCTTTTACATCAGCAAGGTTAGCGTAATCGATGATAATCTTTTTACATTGCTTGCAAATATAGGAATCTACTCTGACAGAACTAACCGCTTTTTCTCCAAGTAAGACTTCACCCACTTTAGGATGATAGGATACTTTGTGCGGTTGTTTTGCCCATAAAAGATACCTCTGTCCTTCTAATATACCAGTTTCCATTTCACAATTACAATAGGGACATTTCATAGACTTCATCTCCATTCAAATTTCTATCCACATTCGTGTTATACAAATAATTTTTACGTTATATAATAAGAAGAATGTGACATGTAAGCATATTAAGATTATGCTCGTTTGCAAAATCAAAATATCTTCTTGAAATTTATTTGCTGTTTATCACCATTGTATCCGCAATGGCGGTAAAATTCATGAGCACCAGCCCTTGTTGCTCCAGAAACTAGACGAATGCCGCAAGCCCCCATTTCTCTTGCCCATTCTTCAATCTCAGTTAACAATGCTTTTCCAATACCTCTTCTTTTGAATTTACTTGAAACAGCAATTCCCATAATATTTTTCATATGAGGTGCATAAATCACATCATAATCATTTGCATGAATATAACCAACAACAAAGTCATCAACTGTTGCAACAAGTATCTTATCTTTCCCACTCTTTAATAAACACTCGAGTTTCTTTTCTGTTTCTTTAACTGGGAACCCATACCCCATTTCGTTATAATTCAATTCGCAAATAAATTTAGCATCATCAATGCCACATTCTCTAATTTGAAAATTCAAAGTATTCCACCTCACAAAATATAAATAATCCTTATTACGTTTTCTCTTACAGAAACAACGTAATACTTCACTAATGCAAACCATATACCTTTATTTTACACCATACACCCCGTAAAAGCACCTACTTTCTTAAATTGCATTAGATACCTTTTCAATAAGCAATTGAAGTTCCTGCGATTGATAATAATTGTTTGCCTTGATAACAACCTCTCTAAATTGTTTAAGAGATTCTGGTGGGATGAGGGTTACCCCACAATAATCCAATCCATTTCCTGGTTGAGTTGTAACCTGAAAGTATGTTTTTATTGCCATTAGTTCTTCATTATATTTTATAATCAATTCTTCCAATACGTCATCATCTACTGAAATACAATTGTATTTTTCAGGTTCATATTCACTATACCACTTATTTCCTTCAAAGAAATCTATTATCCCGAAATCATGCTTAGCCAAACAATCGCCCCTTGCAAATTTATATATCCTCTTTCAATACACATTTTATGACCAGTGTATCTTATTCTAATGAATTAATCACCCGTAATGCTAATATTATTCCTTATTAGATAATTTAAAAACTGCTCCCTTTTTAACTAAATCATCATCAACATTACTACTTTCAAAAATCAGTTTGTCTTTTTCAATTGTAAATACATATGATTCATTTTCATTTACATACAATGTTAACTTATTCCCATCAATTGAATAAGTTCCAACGGGTAGATATGATAAATTAATTTGTCTATTGAATTGAAATTTATTATCTTTTTCAAGTAAAACCCATGACATTCCCTCTAATTCGGTATCTTGCATGACATACTTTCCTATTTTTAATTCTTCAGATTCCTTTTTCTTAAAGCATCCAGTGAGTAGATTCAATAATATTAAGGTTAATAAAAATAATAGAATTATTCTTTTTTTATTCAATTCTCCCCCTCCAATTTCCTTTATAAAATTTATTTTTTTACTTCATATAAAACTACTGATACGCCTTAACGAACTAAAAAACGTATTTATTTTGCCCGTCTTTGACTAAAGAATAATATGCCAACTGCTAATAATCCTATAACAACCGAAACTAAAGATTTAAAAAATACCATATGTTTTATGCCCTCAACAAAATACTCCATTGGCGGAGCAAATAGTTTAATCCGAAGACTTGGCAAATAACAGAGCACAAAATATGTAGCGATAAACACAACAACAAATAAAATTAAATAATTTATCTTTTTCATTCGCCTTCCCCCCTCAAAATGTGGGTAAATCTTTATTTATACCTTATAATACTAACCCATACTGCATACCTTTATTTTACACTATATAACCTATAAAAGCATCTACTTCCTTACACCTTCAATATCACAACTTTATTTTCATTATAAAAGAACTTTACCATAAATAAAAATACTTTTTCCTTTACTAGAGTTTATTCTTCATCATTTCTAAAACAGAAAAAATATACTAAGTTCTTATAAAAAGTAAATAATGTCCTAATTCCTTTTTCCTTTTATCCCCATTTGACCTGCATTTTATATACTCTATCCCCATTCCTGTATCAAGAAATATAATATCTCAGGACTTTATCTTCTTTATGAATGCAACTAATTAACCCCTCTATTCCGCCTAATCTATTTCCTAGTCCCTTATCCCTTTTACACCCTTGTTCCTGCCTTCTGTGTAAACACCAAATAAACTCTTTCCCTTGTAAATAAACTCGTTCCAATGCAAAT
>CAZEYH010000418.1:0-2975 GCA_964515895.1 uncultured Clostridiaceae bacterium
AATTTTGAAGATGCGGGCAGCACTTATTATACAGATATGCTCGGTACTGCAAAACGGCTTGGTATAGTCAAAGGGGTGGGTGGTAATAAGTTTGATCCTGAAGCTACTATATTAAGACAAGATATGTTAGTCATGTTATACCGGGTAATGGATAAGCTTGGCAGATTGCCTAAAGTACCGGAAGGTGAGAAAATGGTAGAAAGCTTTGATGATGCCGGTGAAGTTTCAGATTATGCATATCAGACCCTCAAGTTGTTTGTGCAATCGGGAATAATTGAAGGCAATGGTAACAGGCTTACACCAAAGGCTAGTGCTATAAGGGCGGAGGCAGCACAAATATTGTTTAATATTTTAAATGAAGAGAATTAAATCAGTAAAGTGCATTAATAATGTATATTGAAAAAGTAGTATAAATAATAACAATATAAATGGAAGCGATGTAATATTTGAACATAAACACTACAGAAAGCGTGAAAAATGTGTTAAAATGGAAGTAATTAATTATATGGAAGTAATTAGTTACATATATTGAAAGGGTGAGCAAAGTGATCAAATGTGGAATGAGTAGAGTAGATATTACTCCAAGGTTAGGACTAAATATGCCCGGGTATTTAGCTTTAAGAAGTGCAACAGGGGTAAAGGATAAGCTTTATGCAAAAGCAATAGTATTAGATGATGGAAAAGTAATCATAGGTTTAGTAGCAATAGATGCTCTTGACCTTGAGCTTAATGATGTTATAAGGATAAGAAAAAAGATACACGAGTTTACAGGAATTTTAGAAGACAATATTATGGTTTGCTCAACACATACACACACAGGTGGACCGGCTGTTAATTCCTTTGTGACAAAATGTGATGAAGAATACATCAAACAACTTGCAAATAGTGCAGCTGATGCAGTTATACTTGCCTATAATAAAATGCAGCCTGTTAGGATCGGAACAGGAAAAGGTCTTATAGAAGATATTTCTTTTAATAGAAGGTATTTTATGAAAGATGGAAATGTGAAAACAAATCCAGGCAGATTAAACCCAATGATTGATAAACCAGCCGGTCCTATTGATCCTGATGTTATGGTAATTAAAGTAGAAGATATTGAAGGAAATATTATAGGGGCAGTTGTTAACTTTGCTTGCCACCTTGATGTTGTGGGAGGTAATGAATACAGTGCAGATTATGCAGGTGAACTTAGAAAAGTATTAAAAGCGATTTATGGAGATGGATTTATTTGTGTATTTTTAAATGGACTATCAGGTAATATAAATCATATTAATGTTAACACAGATAAAGAGATATCTCCTTTTCATTATAAAAAAATGGGTAGGATCCTTGCCGGCGAAACAGTAAAAGTATTAACCCAAATTAATGGGGAGGAATATATAAGCATAGATTCGAAAAAAGAAGTATTATCTATACCACAGAGAAGAGTCACAGAAGAAGAACTTAAGAAAGCTAAAGAGGAAATGGAGTCTGAAAATACTAGTAAGACTGATAAAATATTCGCTAATGAAGTATTAGAGTTTAATAGAAATAGAGCTGACTTTACTAATGTAGAAGCACAAGTATTGAGAATAGGGAATGCTACAATTACAGGTTTTTCGGGTGATGTTTTTGTAGAGTTTGGGTTAAATATAAAAAATAAATCGCCATTTGATTATAATCTCATAAGTTCTCATACCAATGGCAGAAATGGTTATATTCCTATAAAGGAAGCTTTTGAACAGGGAGGTTATGAAGTGAGGACGACAAGGAGCAATAAATTGACTTACGAAGCCGGTGATTTATTAACTGAAGCTGTATTGAAATTAATGAGAGAACTGAAGAAAAATTCATAACCAACTAAGGTTCTAAATTGATAACCATATACTTAAATGCATAGTAATATATTAAAATACATAGGAACAATACATAATTTATTATAATTTTAACAATGCTTTAATTATTTTTGCAAAACTCCTCCCATGCTTTAGCACATGAAAAACATATTATAGTACCAATTAATGCAATTGCACTCCAGCTTAAAATAGTTATGTACCAACCGGCATTTTCTGATATTTTTGCTATTCCATGCGTTGAAATGGCACTTCCGATATATGTACATGAATTTAATAAACCCTCAGCTTGAACAATTTCTAAAATCACAGCACCGTAATTTATTTTGGCTATATAACTTACAAAATATACAAGTACACATAACAGCACCATTATATTGATATGTTTTTTAACTGTTAATTTTCTCACAAAATGCTACATCCTTCCCATTCCTCGGCAGGTTCTGCCTTCAGCAAGTCAACTATTGTGGGTGCAATATCTATAATGTTTACATTATTTAATTCAACATTTTCGGCGAAATTCGAACCTTTTATTATAATAGGTATAGTCATATCTTCCTTCATATCTGTACCGTGTGACCTGTCGTGCCCTCCATGGTCAGAAGTAATAAATGTAGTGTAATTCTCAGGTATAGATGCCATTATTTTTTCAATACAATCCCATGATTCAAGAACAGCTTGTATATATTCATCGCTCATCCAGCCATAGGCATGTCCCGCCCAATCGGTATAACCAAGGTATAGAAATACAAAGTCGGGTAAACCATCATTTAAATATTCTATTGTCTTCTGTGTTACCATAATATTCGCTTTTTGAAAAGAATAAATATGTCCTGAAGCAAAAAAAGAATATGCCAGTGAGTCCGGTCTCGAAAGATCTCTTAGTTCTTCCCAGTTATAGAAAAAAGCACAGGTCTTTTTTGCTGCCCTTAACTGTTCACATAATCCATTTATAGGTCTTACTTGTGGGATATATGTATTCGTTGTAATTCCATGTCTTTGAGGGGAGACGCTGTGAAATAATGACATGTGACATGGTAATGTAACGGATGGAAAAACAGTATTTGCATTAAAGGTATAACTGCTTTTCTTTATAAGTTCTTGCGCAAAGGGAATACTTTGAATACTGTCCGGACGCATACC
>CAZEYH010000419.1:0-2962 GCA_964515895.1 uncultured Clostridiaceae bacterium
GATATTCAGCATGAAGGCAGTACTACGCATAAGGATAATATTAGAGATATTACGAACAAGGATAATGCCAACAGCGGTGGAGATATTGCGTATGGTGGCAGTATCAAAAATATATTACTATTGATTGTGCTTTTAGTTCTGTGTATAGAATGGTGGGTGTATGCAAATGGATATTAGCATATTTTCATTCGGAAAACCGTTAATACTTTTACTTATAATACCTGTAGCGGCTTATATAATATATCTGTCACAGAAAATACCGGGCTTTTTATCTATACGTAGAAAAGCAGTTACAGTTATAAGGTTAATATGTATTACATTATTAATACTTGCAATTTCGGGAGTAAGTATCCGGAGAATTTCGGATACTACTACAACTATTTTTGCTATAGACAGTTCCGAAAGTACATCCGGAGCGAAAAATCAGATTGAAGTTTTTATTAAAGATGCCATAAAAAATAAAAAACATAATGAAAAGGTGGGGGTAGTTGTTTTTGGAGCTGACACCTCTGTAGAAACTCTTCCCTCTGCAAATCCCGTTTTTGACTCAATACAGGCAAAAGTAAATGGCAGCTATACCAATATTGCACAAGGATTAAGATTTGCTTCTTCCCTTATACCAAGTGGTGATAGAAAAAGGATTGTTCTTGTAACTGATGGTGTTGAAAACATTGGAGATAGTTTAAAAACTTCGAGATTATTAAATAATCAGGGAATTGTAGTAGATATTTTTCCTCTGGTGGCCAGCCAAGAGGAAGGGGAAGTTCAAGTAAAAGAAGTAATCTTGCCCGAAGTACTTCATAAAGGGGAAAAGTTTGAGGTTATCGTTAAAGTAGATAGTACGGTTAAAACAGGGAGTTCCCTGAAGCTATATGGTGATAAACAGCTTGTAGCTCAGAGAAGAGTAGAAATAGACGAAGGCATAAATACCTTTATTTTTTCAGGAACTGCTGAAAAAGGCGGGCTAATAACTTATACAGCAGTAATTGAGCCTGATGAAGATACAATTATAAAGAATAATTCCATGTCTGCATTGAGTCATATAAATGATATACCGGAAATACTGGTTATACAGAATGAATCTCATAGTGCTTCAGAATTAATAAAAATACTTGAAAAGGATGTAATAATAAAAAACATCAAGCCGGAGGATGCACCGGTTACGTTGGAAGATATAGTAAAATACCAAGCCTTTATTTTGTCCGACATCTCTGCTGATGATTTAGATGAAAGATTTTTATATAACCTTGAAATATGTATAAAATATCAGGGGAAAGGTTTACTTGTAACAGGCGGAGAAAACAGCTATGCCTTGGGCGGATATTATGATACTCCCCTTGAAACTATTTTGCCTGTAAATATGGATATTACTCCAAGAGAGGAAATGCCTGATTTGGGTCTGGTACTGGTTATTGATAAGTCAGGCAGTATGACATCCGGGCAGTATGGCGTATCCAAGGTAGAGCTTGCAAAAGAAGCTGCTATAAGGTCAACCGAAGTATTGACTTCCAGAGATATGATAGGGGTAATTGCTTTTGACGATGCGGTACAATGGGTTGTAAAGACACAAAAACTTGACGACTTGGCAAGGGTTCAGGATGCCATAGGAACAATAAGAGCGGGGGGCGGAACACAAATACTGCCTCCTTTGGAAGAGGCATATCTTTCTTTGAAAGATGTTGACACAAAACTAAAACACATAATATTGCTGACTGACGGACAAGCTGAAAGAAGCGGGTATGAGATACTTATTGACAAAATTAATGGAGCTGGAATTACTCTTTCTACTGTAGCTGTAGGCAGTTCCGCAGACATATCACTATTGAATGCTCTTGCCATCGGGGGGAACGGGCGATTTTACATGACTGATGAATTTACCGATATACCTAAAATATTTGCCAAGGAAACATTTTTAGCAGGTAAAACCTATTTAAACAATAGAACTTTTACACCCAATATTAAAAGTCGGTCTGAAATACTAAAAGGAATAGATGCTATTCCTTCTTTGGATGGTTATGTGGGTACAACAGCTAAAAATACGGCACAGGTTATATTTGCCAGTGATAATGACCAGCCGGTATTCACAGTATGGCAGTATGGACTAGGTAGAACTGCAGCATGGACCTCTGATGTAAAAGGAGCTTGGACGGAGAATTGGATGAGGTGGGAACAGTCGCCTACATTTTGGAAGAATATATTATCGTGGATTATTCAGAGAAACACGGTAGAAGATTATAGCATAAGTGGCGGACTGGCACTTAAGTCTGAGGATACAATGGGAGGCGCACTGGGCGGTATTACACCGACAGATGGTATTGTGGGAGTAGGAGTGGGCGGTATAGGCGTAATTGAGTTGGAGCTTCCCTTATTTGATGAGAATAATAGTGAAGACGGGGAAACTGAAACTGTAGTTGAAGGAGTGATTGTAAGTCCTTCAGGGAAAGAACAGTTTATTATTCTTCAACCTGTTTCTCCAGTTAAATATAAGGGGTTTTTTAAGGCTGATGAAACGGGAATTTATATTGCAAGTATAAATATAAAACAAAGAATTGGAAAAAATGAAATAGAAAAAAACCGAACGAATAAAAGCGATACGGAAAGAAGCGAAGAAGGAAAAGGTCAAGGGGCGGAAGAACAGGTAGAAAAAGACCAAATGGAAAATAACGGTAAGAAGGATGAGTGGAAAATTATTAGGAATATTAATACAGGTATTTCTATACCCTATTCTCCAGAATATAATATTTCACGAGTAGATAAAACCGGTTTTCTTAAGCAGTTGACAAATGAAGGTGGTGGGAGAATTCTAGAAAGCGGAGCTGAAGTTTTCAAGGAAGATCCACCTCCGGTATCAGGTTCAAAAGACATTGCCCATATTCTTATTGCAATGGCAATTATTTTATTTGTAACTGAAATAGGAATAAGAAGGCTAAACCTTAAATGGGATAAAGTTTTTTCAAAGGTG
>CAZEYH010000420.1:0-2960 GCA_964515895.1 uncultured Clostridiaceae bacterium
ATTATAATGTTAACAGCAAGAGGTCAGGATTTAGATAAAATTACAGGCCTTGAGCTTGGAGCGGATGACTACATGGTAAAGCCATTTAATCCACTTGAGCTTGTAGCAAGAATAAAAACAGTTCTACGTAGGGCCGGGAATATTCAAAATAATAATGAAGAACGGATTATTTATAAAAATCTGATATTAGATTTAAAATCTCAACGTTTCTTAAAGGATGGAATCGAAATTGAGCTTACTCCTACAGAGTTTTCCATCATAAAGATGTTTTTACAAAATCCCGGAAGAGCATTAAGTAGGGATGAGCTGTTGAATACTGTATGGGGACGGAATTATTTCGGCGACTTAAAAACTGTGGACGTTTACATAAGAAGAATAAGGGAAAAGATAGAAGAACATCCATCCAAACCAAGGTTTATTGAAACTGTCTGGGGTACAGGTTATAGATGGCAAGCAGAATAGCAAGATATACTACAAGACATACTAGAAGAAAGACAGGTGCTGGTTTTTGAGAGTTGTTACAGAAAGTGCACGTACCAGGATTGCAATTAATTTTATATTTATTATTATTGTTACTGTTATAATCCTGGAAGTATTAATTATCGGAATTCTGAAGCACAATTATTATAAAAATCTTGAAGAGAGCTTGGCAAATCAGATAAAAATATCAGCAGACCTTTATAGCAGATATTTTTCAGATATTTCTCTTTACGACAATGTTTTAAATAATGTAGATACTTTCTGGAAACAAGCCTCTTCGCAGGTGCAGATAATAGATTTAAACAGTAAAATACTAATGGACTCCATTGGTATAATACATTCTGATACTTTTAGCATGCCAGATATAAATGCTGCCCTTCAAGGAGGGTTTGGGAAATGGATAGGCAAAACAGATTACAGTAAGGATAAAGTTATGGCTGTATCATACCCACTTAAATCCCAGGACAATATTGTCGGAGTCTTAAGGTTTATCTCATCTTTAAGTGAAGTAGAAAAAGCTGTTAGTAAAGTTTCAATTGTTCTTGTATTCATAGGTATTTTAGTGGTTTTAATATCAGGATTCATTAGCCTATTTCTTGCAGATACAATTGTAGGGCCTCTTGAGGAAATTACTTCCGAAGCAGAAAAAATGGCATCAGGTAATTTTAATATAAGGTGTAAGAAGAGATATAACGACGAAGTTGGTAAACTTTCCGATACACTAAATTATATGGCACAGGAAATATTGGAAAAAGACCGATTAAAAAATGATTTTATTTCTTCAGTTTCCCATGAGCTCAGAACGCCTTTAACATCAATAAAAGGATGGGCAATTACCTTGAAAAATATGGGACATGAAGACAAGCAAATTTTAACAGATGGCCTTGAAATAATTGAGAAAGAGAGTGACAGGCTTACCTTAATGGTTGAAGATCTTCTTGATTTTTCGAAATTTGTATCTGAAAACATATCTATAAAAAAGGAAAAGGTAGTCATTAAAGAAGTTTTATATCATATTGAAAAACAGCTTACACCAAGGGCGCAAAGAGAAAAAATTCAATTCAATGTTTTTTGTGAAAAAGGAATACCTGCTATAATTAGCGATGAAAACAGATTAAAACAGGTTTTCATTAATATTCTGGATAATTCCTTTAAGTTTACTCCGCCAGAAGGAAAAATTAATTTTACTGCTGTCTTGAAAGATAAGACCATATGCTTCTCTATAAAAGATACAGGATGCGGTATTTTACCTGAAGAGCTTCCCAAGGTCAAAGAAAAGTTTTTTAAAGGTAAAAATAGTAAATCAAAAAATGGAATAGGACTTTCAATATGTGATGAAATTATTAAACTTATGAATGGTAGCTTTGAGATAAAAAGCGAATTGAATAAAGGTACAGAAGCTATTATTTTATTACCATTAAGTGAGGATGATTATGTTGATGAAAAGAAATAAATTAAATAGAGTTTTTGTTGTTTTTACTATCTTTTGTTTGTTTGTAAGTGTTATCACATTTAGTGGTTGTTCAACACAATTAATGGATACTTCTAGTAAAATTACAGCACCGGAAATTAAAGTTGTACCATTTCAAGGTAGATGGGAAATAGAGAAATCCCTTTTTTTTGATGACACTCTACAGATAGGAGACAAGACTAACCAATGGGTAGGAACAATTGTTGAGCTAGGGAAAAGCAGTCTTTTTATAGGCGAAGATTATTGGAAGGACATTAATTATAGGATTAGAAGGGTAAGTGCAGAAGAATATTTCCTTCATAGAGCCAAAGGTTCTTTGGAAAAACTCGGTCTGGAAAGTGGAGAAATATTTGTAGTAAGCATTTCTTCTCAAGGCAAGTTTTTATATGAATTTATAGACATAAATAAAGATGAAGCCATTATAAATATTGAAGACCGGTATTTTTATATGAAAAAGCTGTCTGATCAAGTAAGTGATATTCATAAAGAGCAGAATGGAAAAGATTTGAGTAGTAGAGCAGAAAGAACTTATGAACAAAGTGAAAAAGGTACTTCAGGAATATTACTGGGATTACGTAGACCTATAAAATCAAATAATACAGAAATGGACACCATTGAAAATGATTTTCAGAAGTTTGCATATAGGACATTTTGGATTTCAACTAAAAATTTTAAACTTCAGCCTATATTGGAAGCAGAAGATATTTTTCTTCCCAGGATAAGTGGTTTTTGGAAAGTAGGAACAAAGGAAAGAGCAGAAAATGGAAAAAAAGAAGATTACTTATACGCATATAGTATTACTGGAGATGAAAGTAAAAGAGGTTTACAACCTCAAGAATGGAATTATTTCTGGAATGATAGGGAAGGCATATTAAATCGTACAATACTCTATGCAGGTAATGATTATATATCAATAGAACTTTCAGGTAAAGGATCCATAAAGGAAACTATTAATAGTGATATTGTTAATAGTTATAGTGATATTGATAGTGATAGTAATATTGATAGT
>CAZEYH010000421.1:0-2951 GCA_964515895.1 uncultured Clostridiaceae bacterium
CAAATATATCTTTATCGGAATAAAGCCATCTCTTAATTATAGGTAAAATATTTTCAGTGTGTATTGATAAATTTCCTGTTTCACGGTTCATATTCTAATCCTCCCTCTCTCTATTTTTTATAATATGACTTTGCCGTTCTCTACTTTTTATATAATTGTTACCGCTATTGTCTTTCCTTAAGAGAATGATACAGTCATAAGCTATTATTAGTTTAATTTATATCCTTGATTATCTATTTTACAATTTGATACATAAAGTGTCAAGGAAATTTTAGCACTCTCATAAGGTGAGTGCTAAAAGCAGGTACTCGCAGTGCCTCTGGTCAATAAACTATACGGTTTATAGATTAGATACAGCTAACTGGAATAAGTGCAAATATTTCTATTGCCTTATTTTAATCGGTCTCATATGTTTAATATAAACCATAAACTATTTAGGATCAATAAAGTACATTAACCGGGCTTGTTCTTCACCGTGAAATAGTATATATTATCTTTTTAGTTAGCATAACTATCAATAATAGAATGACTCCGACTAACACAATTGTTGCTCCAGGTTTGAAATCTGCGTAGAAAGAAATATACAATCCTGAAATAGTAGAAATCAATGCGAATATAATTGAGTATATAACAGTTTGCTTGTAACTCTTCGCTATTTGGATGGCTGTTGCAACAGGGACTACCATTAATGAAGATATTACAAGTGCACCGACGGTTCTGGCAGAAATTGATATTGTAGCAGCTGTAAGAAGCATAAATATAAAGTTGATTTCATTTACTCTAATACCTGCAAGTTTTGCCGATTCTTCATCAAAAGTTATGTAAAATATTTCTCTAAAAAGCAAAATAAATGTTAGCAGAACTATAATACTTAAAAATAATACAATAACCAATTCAAATTTACTTACAGCAACTATACTTCCAAAAAGAAAGCTTGTAAAGCTGGAACTGTTTTTAATAAATCCTGATAATATCCCGGCTATACCAACTCCTGCAGCCATCATAACAGCTAGAGAAACTTCAGTATACTGAGAAAATAATTTACGTATTTTTTCTATACCGAATGCAGCTAATATAGAAAATGTTACTGCGCCTACTACAGGATTTATACCTGTAGCAAGACCCGCCGCAACGCCGGCAAGAGAAATATGCGAAAGTGTATCCCCAATCATAGAAAGCCGCTTTAAAACCACTACTACACCTATACAGGGAATAATCAGTGAAATTAAAATTCCTACAATAAAAGCGTTTCTCATAAACTCGTATTGAAATAATTCAAACATGTTTAGTTTTCTTCCTTTCCGGAAACTCTGTTACAGCAATTCCAACATTTATGTTCCCTAATATGAAAATTTACTCTGTATCCATATAACTTGCTTAATGATTCTTCATTTATTTCGTCTTCTGAATTTAATATAATAACTTTTTTATTTCCTACAAATGCTATTTTATTTGCATGTACTGTTATAGCACCTATGTCATGGGTAACCATTACAATAGTAATCCCCATCTCACTATTTAGTCTAGCAAGGAGGCAATAGACTGCCTCCTCAGACTTTAAATCAATTCCAGATGTAGGTTCATCCAGGAACATGATTTTTGGATTGTTCACAAGCATTCTGGCAATAAATACCCTCTGTTGCTGCCCACCGGAAAGATTTCCAATTAATTTCTTCCCTTGATCCGCCATATCAACAATCTCCAAAGCATGATATACTTGCTCTCTCATTTTCTTTTTAGGCAATAGTCTTATACCTGCTTTTCTATAAATATTTGCTTTTATAATTTCTTCAACTGTTGCAGGAAAGTTTATATTTGTAGAGCTTGCTTTTTGGGATACATAACCTACCTTACTCCAATCAAGAAAGTTTTTTATGTCATGCCCAAGTAGCCTAATCTCTCCCCTTATTGGAGAAATAATATTTAAAAGCAACTTTATCAAAGTGCTTTTTCCTGAACCGTTAGAACCGATTATGCCTAAATAATCTCCTATGTTAACGCTAAAGTTTACATTCTCAAGTATTCTATTACCGTTATAACCAAAACTTAAATTTCTTACTTCCATAGCCTTTTGTCTAGATGGAGATAGTTCTATATTGTCACTTTTAGCACTTCCTCTTTTGGCGCTTCTTCTGTCGTGTCCCACATCAATTGCTTTTTCTGAATCAACAATTTCATCTTTTTTAACAGACTTTACTTTAATAGATTTTTCTACACTAATAACCTTTTCCGCATTAGTAACTTCATCCATCTTACTAACCTTTTCTTTCTTGCTTATTTTCTTCATATAATTACCATCCAAAAATATATACTAATTTATTTTACCACATGTTATTTAACACTACTCAATATTTATTTCAATACATTCCTATGCTTGTCTGTATCTTATTCCTGTATGAAAAATGATTTTTAGACAATACACTTAACAAAGCGTTAAAAAAACTCTCGTCTTTATTGGTGCGAACTGTATTGCTAAAAATTGTAACAGTAACCTTGTTCAGTGAGAGATTACAAGATCCCACTGAATCTACGGGCAGAGAGAGTTTGCTTCAAACTTTAGCTCAAACTATAACTCAAATAATTTAGATTTTAACTTAAAGCTTTCTTTAAAGCTTCCAGGTTCTCCCTCATAACGGAAAAATAATCTTTCCCTGCCCTAATATCATCAATACTCAGACTTGCAATCGGATTTAATACTTCAGTCTTAGCTCCGGCAGATTTTGCAATTGCATCAGCAATTTTGGGAGTAACCATTTTGTCAAAGAAAATTACCTTAACATTATTATCCTTTGCAAACTTTGCTACATCTACCATCCGAGCACTTGTTGGTTCAGATTCGGCATCCAAGCCGGAAATAGCAATTTGATTCAAACCATATGCATCGCATAAATATCCGAAAGCTTCATGAGATACAATAATATCTTTTTTCTTAAACCCGCTTACGGCTTCCC
>CAZEYH010000422.1:0-2947 GCA_964515895.1 uncultured Clostridiaceae bacterium
TGTACCGGCTTTGTATATGCATTAACTGTTGCAAATCAGTTCATACAAACCGGATACTACAAATATATACTCATAGTATGTTGTGAAGCGCTTTCCAGGGTTGTTGATTGGCATGACAGAAGTACATGTGTCTTATTTGGAGATGCAGCAGGAGCCGTAGTAGTTGGTTCTGTTGATAGAGGTTCAGGAATTATAGCAACACATATTGGTGCTGATGGTGACCTTGGTCATAATATTACTATTCCATGTTGTTACATAAATCAGGATGATATTAATAAAAGACCCGGTGAAAATAAGCGGACAATCAGGATGGATGGCAGTGAAGTTTTTAGATTTGCCGTCAGAGTTATGGTTCAAGCAACGGAAAAAGTATTAGAAGAAGCCGGATTTTCAATGGATGATATTAAATTAGTTATTCCACATCAAGCAAATATAAGAATAATTGATGGAGCATCTAAACGTCTGGAAATAGATACAAATAGAGTTTATACTAATGTTCATAAATATGGTAATACTTCTTCAGCCTCAATACCCATAGCACTGGATGAAGCAGTCAGAGAAGGTTTAATATCCAAAGGGGATAATATTATTCTGGTAGGCTTTGGAGGAGGGTTAACATGGGCTTCTGCCTTAATTAACTGGGTTAAATAAGGTAAATAAAGGGGGTAATAATAACAATGGGAAAAATAGCATTTATTTTTCCGGGCCAAGGAGCACAATATATTGGAATGGGCAAGGATGTTGCGTTGGAATATGAAAAATCCAATGCTATTTTTGAAGATGCATCAGAAGCATTGGGGTTTGATATAAAAAAAATGATGTTTGATGGTGATGCAGAGACTCTAAAGATTACTGAAAATACTCAGCCTGCTATATTGATCACTAGTATAGTCTGTATGCAGCCTTTGCTTGAACAAGGTATTAAACCTGATGTTGCAGCGGGTCTTAGTATTGGCGAATATACTGCTCATGTACTTTCAGGTACATTTTCATTTAAAGATGCTGTGAAACTTGTGAGAAAAAGAGGCAAATATATGCAGGAAGCAGTTCCTCTAGGTATCGGGACTATGGCTGCCATTATTGGTTTGGAGAATAGTGTTGTAGCTGAATGTTGTATTGAAGCATCAAAAGAAGGTACTGTAGAACCTGCAAATTACAATTGCCCTGGTCAGGTTGTAATAGCAGGTGAAGTAAATGCAGTAAACAAAGCCATGGAATTATGTAGCCAAAAAGGTGCAAAGCGTACTATAACCCTACAAGTTAGTGCTCCTTTTCATTGCAGCATGCTTGAATCTGCAGGTAAGAAACTAGCTTTAGAACTTGAAAAAACAGAAGTACATAAAATGTCACTTCCTGTTGTAGCTAATGTTAATGCTAAATATATAAAAGATGAATCTATGGTAAAAGATTTATTAATAAAACAGGTAAGCAGCCCGGTACTTTGGGAAGATTCAGTGAGAAATATGATTAAAAACGGAGTGGATACTTTCATAGAAATCGGACCTGGCAAAGTATTGACCGGGTTTGTTAAAAGAATAAATAGGGATGTTAAAGTGTTTAATGTTGAGAATATTGAGTCTCTTAATGAAACACTAAAGGAGGTACATAAATAATGCCATTAAAAGGAAAAACTGCGGTAATCACAGGTTCGGCAAGAGGATTGGGAAAAGCTATAGCATTAAAGTTGGCTAAAATGGGAGCCAATATTGTTTTAAATGACATTCCATCATCAGATGCTATTGATTCTACAGCCGAAGAGTTTAGAGCTGCAGGTTACAATGTAGTAGTTACTAAAGGTGATGTAAGATGCCAAGAAGATATTGACAATATGGTAAAAAAAGCGATAGAATGCTATGGTAGTATAGATATTCTAGTTAACAATGCAGGTATTACAAAAGATACCCTTATTATTAGAATGTCTGAAAAGGATTGGGTTGATGTTTTAGATATCAATTTAAAAGGAGCATTTTTGTGTACAAAAGCAGTAGTAAAAGTAATGATGAAACAAAGAAGGGGTAAAATAATAAATATTGCCTCTGTTGCTGGTGTAATGGGTAATCCGGGACAGGCAAATTATTCAGCTTCGAAAGCAGGTTTAATTGGATTGACCAAGTCTACTGCAAAGGAAATGGCTTCAAGAGGAATAACCTGCAATGCTGTTGCACCAGGGTTAATTCAAAGTAAAATGACGGATGTATTGCCTGACAAAGTAAAGGAAAATTATCTTAACAATATACCGTTAGGTAGGTTTGGGACGCCTGAAGATATAGCGGATGTTGTTGGATTTCTTGCTTCTCCTGATTCGGATTATGTTACAGGTCAAGTGATTCATATTGACGGGGGCTTGGTAATGTAATATTATTCTTAATGCTTGGAAGGAGGTGAGGGTATGATATTTGAAAATGTGAAAAATATAATTGTTGAACAGCTTGGTGTTGATGAGGATGATGTTGAAATGGAAGCTTCCTTCATAGATGATTTAGGGGCAGACTCATTAGACATTGTAGAATTGATAATGGCCTTGGAGGAAGAATTTGATCTGGAAATCCCGGATAGTGATGCTGAAAAAATAGCAACAGTTGGTGATGCTGTAAATTACATTAAGAGTCATGTATAAAAAAAGGTCCCTTCACCGGGACTTTTTTTATACAAAATAATACTTTAAATAAAAATAATATTAGAATAATTTGGTTTAAGTGAAGCAATGTTTAAAAATTTAATAATACTCATGAAAGCCTTTACTAAGCCTTGCTAAATAGAAACCTTTACTAATTTAAACTTTTATATTAACATATAATGAAACTGCACAAAGGGAGGTTTGTCTTGATGAAAAAACGTGTGGTTGTTACAGGTATGGGAGTTATTACTTCTTTGGGAATGGATGTACAGGATTTCTGGGAGGCAATTAAACAAGGGAAATCAGGAATTAACACAATTAAAAAATTTG
>CAZEYH010000423.1:0-2946 GCA_964515895.1 uncultured Clostridiaceae bacterium
AACGACTGACAAAAAAATAGGCTACGTATGTAGCCTTTTATTTAAAATGAGTTCAATATATAACAAATTATTAGAATATAATCACTTAAGCGATGAAGAGTTTAAGTTCCTTTCTAAACCTCTTAGCGAGGTGGTTTTAAAAGATCCTACTACAATTAATGGAATGAAAGAAGCTGTTGATAGAATCAAACGTTCTATTAAAGCAAAAGAAAAAATCATCATTTATGGCGATTATGATTGCGATGGCATAAGTGCCACATCAATCATGGTCAAAACTTTTAGTAAACTAAATTACCCCGTTGCGTATTATATTCCATCTAGATATATGGATGGTTATGGTATTAACGTCGAAAACGTTTCCAAGATTGCAAAAGCAGGATATAAGCTAATTATCACTGTTGATAACGGAATATCCGCCAACGAAGCTATAGACAAAGCCAAAGAGTTAGGAATTGATGTTATTGTAGTTGACCATCACGAGTTGCCTGTTGAAAAAGTAAATGCCTTTAGCATAATCCATCCTATCGTATCTAAAATCAGTCCAATCGTAGGATCTGGTGGTTATATGTCGTTGTTTCTTTCTGCCGGTTTGCTTGGTTATTATGATGACTATTTAGTCACTTTAGCGGGGTTGTCTACTATCTCCGATTTAATGGAGCTTAAAGACTATAACCGTGATGTAGTTAGATTAGCCCTTAACAATCTAGAAAATAACCATTACCCATCACTTATGATGCTATTAGATAATCCCTCTTTAATTACTGAAAAATCGTTCGCGTTAGAAATTGCCCCAAAAATCAATTCTATCGGTCGTATGCAAGAAGATACCTCTATTAATCGCCTTGTCAAATATTTAACAAGCGAATCATCTGAAGAAATAATTAATATAAAAGAATGGATTATTTCCACAAACGAGGAAAGAAAAAACCTCACTAAAGAGGCAATTATAACTTTGCCAGTTTTAGATAACCTATCAGGGATTTGCCTTTTAACAGATATGAAAGAAGGCCTTATTGGCCTTATAGCAAATCGAGTCATGAATGATAAAAAGGTCCCGGTCATTGTTTTCACAAGCGATGATAAAGATCCGACCATCCTTAAAGGCTCAATTCGTTCTAAAGAAGGATTCAATGTCGTCAAAGCTTTTAAATCGTTAGATAAATACCTTTTAACCGGTGGTGGCCACGCTTTAGCGGGCGGGCTTTCCATCAAAAAAGCTGACTTCGAGAATTTCAAAACTGACTTTGAAAATCTATGCCGTCAATATCCAATTGAAGAAGAGAACGAACAAACTATTAAAATATCACTCACCGATATAACCCTAGATAATTACAAGATTTTACGTAGTTTTGCCCCATTCGGAATGGGCTTTAAAGAACCTACTTTCGAAATAGATAGTCTTCCTACACGTAGTTTATCTTTTATTAGCCAAGGAAAGCATCTTTCCACTCCGTTAAGTATCAAATCTAAAATACTTGGTTTTAATTTAAATGAAGGCGAAATCAAAGCTAACAAAACTATAAACATATTTGGGAATTTTAACTTGTCAGAATATCGGAATGTTCAAACACTTGAATTTCGCATTTCAAAATATACAAAATAAAATGGTTCGATATTTGGACTAGTCAATGAAAAGTAGACAGTCCAAAAAAGAACCTAATACCCCATGTCGATTTTATATTGATATGGGGTTTTATATTGGAGACAAAACATTGGTCTTTTAAAATTGTAATAATAGATATATTCTTTTATCAAAGATAAAACGTCGTCACATTTTTTCAAATTAAAATCGATAAACAATTCATCTTTTATCCATCCATTTAAAGATTCATCAATTGGGTTATCTGTTGGAGTTCCTGCTCTCGACATTGAATGAATAATGTTATTATTAGATAGAAGCAAATTAAAAGCTTCAGAAGAATAGACCGCGCCTTGATCTGTGTGCAAAGTAGATAAGCAGGCCTGTTCTTTTTCTTTTATTCTTTGAATAACTCCATTTAATCCTTCGAAGTAAGGCTTAATATCGCCTCGTCTATCAGTTAATCCAAACGCAATAATTTCTCTATTAAATGTATCTATGTATAGTGTCAACTCGTAATAAACTCCTTTTGAATAAAACGAAGTCATATCTGAAACAATAATTTCTAATGGTTGAGATGCGTTCCAATTGTTCCAAATTAAATTATCATAAACTAGATTTTTGTCACCAGGAGATCTCCATCTATAATGCTTTGATTCGCACAAAATTCCAGCATATTTTCGGCATCTATAAACATATTCTGCCGACATAACAACACCATATTCATTTTTAATGTAAGCTGTTAACCAGCGATAACCATGCGCTTTATGTTTAGTAGATTCTTCTTTAATAAATTCAATGTCTTTGTTTCTCTGAATTATTCTTGCTGAAGGATTTGCTTTCCTATATTTCCATTTATAATATCCACTCCGATTTATTTCCATCACATTACAAAGTAATGATACAGAAAAATCTTTTGATAATGTCTCTACTATTTCGTATTCGCATCTTTGATAGTAACGTATTCCTTTTTTGCACCAACTCCTTTCACTAGGTATCCTTTTTTTAATCGTTCTACCTCTATTTTTAGTTTTAAGTTTTCTAATTTTAATGCGGCAAGTTTGGTTTTAGGTTTTTTGTGTCCATGATTATTATGTTTTCCAGTTTTACTTATTAAACCTTCAAAACCAAACTCATCGTATTTTCTTCGCCATTTCCTTAAAACATGTTCATCAATTCCATATTTTCTGTACGTGATCGATAAACCGTTTTGTCTGCTTTCGAGAATTATTTTTTCTTTCTCTTCAGGCGTACGCATAATGTGTATTTGTTTTTTCGCCATTTAAAAACCTCCTTTTATAAGCATACCAAAGAAAAAAGTAGACCGGACTTTTTAATCCTTGTCTACTTTTATCCTAGCAGTTCAT
>CAZEYH010000424.1:0-2940 GCA_964515895.1 uncultured Clostridiaceae bacterium
GATGAAAGCTGCAATGAAAAAGATAGGAATCGGAAGCAACAAAATATTAGTTATACCACCTACAATTAACAAAAACATTATTGATGAAAAACTTGAAACATTTCCCTATTTAGATGGGGAACCAATAAGTTCTAGAGAGTTTTTCTACCCTGCAAGTATAGCATTATATAAAAATCATGAATGCCTTGTAAAAGCAATTCTTAAGCTTTTAGATCAGGGGTATGAAGATTTCAAAGTAATACTGACATTACCCCCGGAAGCAAAAAAAGAAATTTTGGGAGAAAAAGTATTTACAAAGAGATTCAGAGAAAAAGATGATGTATTGTCTAACAAAAAAGTTGAAACCATTATTTTTGCAGGACAGGTAAGCAGGGAGGAAGTATTAAGAAGGTGTCATGAAAGCATACTGGTGTTTCCATCGTATATTGAAACTTTCGGAATGCCTCTTTTAGAAGCTAAAATGGTGAAAGGTGTTATTCTTGCCTCTGATTGTTCTTTTTCACATGAAATACTGGATGGGTATGAAAATGTAAGGTATTTTGATCCTTTTAACCCTGATGAATTAGCTCTTCTAATGAGAAAACTGCTAGATGAGAAAATAATTTACAGACATCAAGACAGTCATGCGAAAAATGAAGTCAATGAAGATTTTAACAACTGGCAAAAGGTAGTCCGGGCATTAAAGCAGGTAGGAAGCCAGCTCTAGTAGTAAATCCGGTGAGGAGGAATGTAAATAATAAAGCTATCGAGAAGTAACTCTAGCACTAGCGCCTACGAGACAAAACGAATGTTAAATCAGATAGAAAAATAGCCTAAGTCTAAAATCGATAAAAAATCAACCTGAACTCTTCTGTGTGATAGGCTCTATTTTTCATTATAGTCTGTTTTGATGAATATATTGAATTATATGATTGAATTATTTGATTATTAAGATATTGATATAAGAATACAAAACCAGGAGATAAAAATTATTATGTTAGTAAAAGTAATTGCATTAAATCTGCTGATACTATTTTTAATACCTCTTATAATAAGCTATAAAAGAAATAGAGATTTTTTTTCGCCTGTAGTTATTATTAGTTTTATGAATATTATCACGATAGTACCCCATCTATGGATAATATCCCAATCCATAATGAATATCTATCCTCTGGTTTTATATTATTTTGGTTTTATAGGGCTTGAGTTTGAAAAGGGAATATTCAAGTTTTTTATTATACAAGTTGTTGCATATATATTTAACTTGGTAGGCATAAAATTTTATGAAACTATTAATATGAATAATCTTAAGTATTACCGGATAGATATGAAAGAAAGCAAAGAAAAACTAAAATGGGGAGCAACAATTCTTATAGCAATAGGCATTATAGCTTATTTAATACTTATTTATGCTATTGGCGGGTTTGAATTTCTTTTTAGCAATATTCATAAAAGAACTTTTTTATTAAGAGGGAATAACTATTTACTATCTTTGATTGATTGTTTAATAATTGGAGTAGCTATATATACTTATAGTCATAAATACAATAACACACCTAAAACACGGATTTATCTATTTTTTGTTACTACTGGAGTTGTTATAATATTTACCTCATTTGGTGGAAGGGCTACTAGCGTACTTTTATTCCTAATAATTTTGATGATATGGAACTATTCAGTAAAAAAAATAAAAATTTTTACACTAAGGAACATATTAATAATGCTTTTAGTTTTAATATATATAATTATGGTACCATTATTAAGAGCGGAAAATGCTTTATATGCATATATGAATGATATAAATATGCTTTTCGATCAAATTATAAAAAGCGGTACAAACATTATAAAAGAAATATCTATAGTTGATCGAAATTTATTTGCTGTAAACTACTTTTCATTAGATAATATATGGTACGGAAAGAGTTTTATCGATCTTATTTATGCTTTTATTCCCAGCACTCTTTATCCTGATAAACCGCCTGTAGATGATGGTGTGTATATCTGGACCCTTGTAAATGGTATATATGTAGAACCTTCATTACCCTATCACAGTTTGTCGCAATCGTCATGGCCTCTTGAAACTATGGGAATGATGTACGCTAATTTTTGGATACCCGGTGTTATTATAGGGATGTTTGTACTTGGGATAATTCAGAGTTTTACTTATAATTTAATGAAAAAATCCGGGTTTACAGTTTTTACAATTGTATTATATTCATATATAATTTATAAGTTTGATCTGTCAAATTTGTTTATTACTCAAACTCTTATAAGTATGATTTTAACATTTGTTGTTATGAAAATACTTTTTGGATTGAAAATACGCAAAGCAAACAAGGAAAGCAAGAATAGCCATAACAATATTGAAAAACATTAACGGTGAGCTATGATGAAAGAACGGTGAATGAGAATGAGAGCTAAACAAGCAAATGAATGTAAGAAAGCACAGGTTGAACAAGGGATTAAGCAAAACAAGCAAGTTAAGCAGAACAGACAAGTTAAACTTGGTATAGTACTTTCTTATGTTGTAATAATCATCCAAAGCATAATCCATTTTCTCATAACTCCCTTTATGTTAATAGCTCTTGGTAAATCTGAATATGGTCTTTATATGCTTATAGGTTCTTTTATCGATTATATTGCACTATTTGATTTTGGTCTTGGCAGTACTGTAACCAGGTATGTAGCAAAGTATAGAGCTGAGGACGACAAAAAGGGGGAGGAAAGTTTTCTTGCTATAGTTTTAATGCTTTATTCGATTATTTCGGTATTGGCATTGATTGTAGGCGCTGTACTTTATCGTCATTTGCCCTTTATCTTTAACAGGTCCCTTACAAGTGAAGAATTACATATAGCTAAACCGATGTTTATTATATTAATATTCAATGCTGTATTGTCAATGCCTTTTAATACTTTTTCATCAATAATACAGGGTTATGAAAAGTTTGCATTTATTCGTAT
>CAZEYH010000425.1:0-2933 GCA_964515895.1 uncultured Clostridiaceae bacterium
TCCCCGAAACCCAATTCACCTCTTCTATTTTTAAACCTCAACCCTTCCATTGTTTTTTCTGCAATAGAAACATAATCTGCGTCTTTTTTTAGAAATTCCGGTTCTTTAAGCTGCTTAAGCTGTTTTCTGTAATCTGACATTTAAAATCACTCCCCCTTTTCCCTATTTAAGTAAACATAAAGAATAATGGCAGTAGTAAGCTGCTTTCTGTCAATTGGGTTTAATATCCAGGAATAAACTTTAGAAGAAAATTCACTGTATAAAGGTTTCCTATCTTTATCATCTCCTGTTGGGGCTTCTTTACCTAATAAATATGCTATACGTGCTATATTAATTTTTTCATTGTCTGCTTTTTTAATATAGTCTAGCAATTTATATAAAAAGGAATTTCCTTTAAATTTATCTAGCTCAGAACCATTAAAAAACTTTTGTAATAGCCTGAGTTTCTCTTCTATCACTTTTTCAATAAAAACATCCCATTTGTATGTATGTAAAGTACCTACTTCATATTCTCCTTCTTCATTCTGATAAAACTCTTCACCGAAAAGGGAAATACCATTTTTGTTTTCATCGATGCTTTTAGCTGCTTGCTCTAGAATTGCAGACTCTTCAGCTATTCTTGATATAGGATATTTTTCCGGGAATAACGAAATACCGGCCGAGAAAGTTAGTGCATCAGCAGAATACTTTTTAAAAGCTCTCCTTAAATCAACTGCAGCTTCTATTACCTCATCCCAAGCTCCAACAATAAATACATCATCTCCACCGGAATAAACGATTGCTAACTTTCTTTTATCGAGCTTTTTGTTTTGACTCAATGAAAAAGCATTTATCCCATTTATTTGGTTTGAAAATATTGAATTTATATGGAATTTAAAAAATAAGGATAATTGCCTGGATAATGTTGCTGTTCTGGATAATGTTTCATATTTCTTTTCAAAACCTGAAACAAAAGCTGCTCCCAAGCTATCAACATCTGCCCTTAATACCGCCAACCGCCTTATTCCTTCTGATTGGCTTGCCAGTTCTTCAAATGTTGAAATAGTATTATTGGTCTTATAATGATATGTTCCAACCCAGAGATTTGTAGCATATTTAAATCCCGTATGCATTTTATTTTTGCCATATATTTTAATGATTTCTTCCTTTAAGTTATCGTCTTTTAACACTTCTTTTACTTTAGATATACCAAGCACATATAAATAGTCATTACCCTCATCGATGGAAGGAATGATAATATTTTTCTCATCCAAAATTTCTGATTTTGCTGTTAATAGCAAGGTATCATCTTTTAATAGCTTAGTTGATATGTCTTCTAAACTACCGCAAATGTTACAAATATCATTTGCGTCAGGTGTTTTGTCAAGATTAATATCTATAGAACCGCATATTCTACATTCCCTTCCTTGAGAATCTTTATTGCCCTTGTTCAAAAGTCTTATTTCTTCTGCAGTATACCTTTTTTGTTTAATTCGGGACAGCTTCCCGGATAAGTCTCTGAATATCTTACTACAAGGTTCCTCATCATAAGGGATATTCATTAAATCGTTTCCTGAACACTCAACATAATCGGCTGCAATAAACAAAGATATACCAAAATTATTTATAAGCCATTTATTAATGGTCTTTGATGAATCTTCAAGAACTTTTCTTGCTTTTTGTGTATTAGGCAACAATATATAAGCATGTCCTCCACCTGTATAAATCAAATTTGCCCTTGATAAGTCGGTTTTAAATAAAATCTCATCAACTATATGCTCTAACAATATTTCCAGATAAAATGACCTGCTTCTTAACCCTTTAAGTGCTCCCTTGCTGGAAATATTATAAATAAACTGCTGTATTCCGGAAATATCACATGAAAAAAGTAAAAAAGCATTGATTTTACGGAAATCTTTTTCATTATCAAATAATATATTTCTATAGTTAATAGAATCATTTGAGTATTGATATTGGTCATTCAAATATATATAAATACAGGATGCTATTGCCGCAGTAAGCTTTTGGTGGTCATAAAGAGATATATCGGCAACTTCATTCTTTGAGGTTGAACAAGGCACGTATGAAAGATAACCTTCTAAAAGCTCTAGTATAGAATCTAAGTATTCTTCCCTTAACTCAATACCTTTAAAATCATTTTTAAGGTCCTGATATAAAGCATTATATTTGCTTTCACTAAACGAAAAACCTTCATCCGGAAAGTTAATTGCTTCATTATTTAAAAGCCTGTAATTTCTATTTGTGTTGTTATTACAAAGTATGTTAAATACAGTTGCCATCGGTAATGATTTATCGAACCCTTGCCATTCTTGCTCATCGCCTTCAATCCTGCGCCTGTCAACTCCTGCAGAAATATTATCTGCGCAATATGTAATATAAGCAGTTGAATCATTTGGGAGAAAGGAACTCCGGATGTCTTTCGCATGATGAAAAGATACGTGTTCAAGAATTTCTTGTTCAGCGGTGAATTCTTTTAAAAAGTTCATGCCTGATATTGGATGAGCACGACCATCTATTCTCCCTGCTCTATAAATTACTTTTCCAATGTCATGTAATAATGCACCGATGGTAATATTGAAGAGTTTTTCTCTCATAATTAATATGCAATCCTTTCCTGTGTTTTAACGAAAGTTCACGAATAAAAACTATAAGCATCATAGGAAAAATATACTCCGATTAATTTAAACACTAGCATAATACCCATCTATTGTCAAATTTCGAGGTAAACCTACAATAAGTGCAACTAGCGTTTCTACATTTTTAAAGTTAAAGTATATCAATAATAGCCTGATTAAACTCATCATATGATTCCCAATTTATGTTTTTTGAATACCGTTTAAATGTAACTGAAAATATATATTGGATGTCTGAAAGAATCTCTTCCGGTGAAAAGCCATAGATCTCTTTCATAAGCTTCTCTGTCCATCCTATCA
>CAZEYH010000426.1:0-2901 GCA_964515895.1 uncultured Clostridiaceae bacterium
ATTAAAAGGCACCGCCGCCGCTTCCTCCACCACCTCCTCCTGAACTGCCTCCACTAAAGCCGCCACCTCTTCCTGAAAGTGAAGAATTCTTAGAAGCTGCAATGGCATTGGCTGTTGTAACTGCACTTTCCACAGTGCGTATTGTATTATTGAATGTCCTTTCGAAGTTGCTAAAATGCCCGTAAGACATCCCGTAAAGAAATGTAAGTTGAGGATTGTTTAAATCACTTTCTCTAAAAACTAAAGGAAGTTGCTTTATTACCTCTTTTGCCACACCAAGAGAAATTGCATATACAAGATAATGTTCCCACAGAATAATAGAAGGAACTTCGGCTTCTTTTAGACGACTAAAATCTTTTAAAAATTTTCTAAAAGCTTTCCACATTGCATATTGTTCGTTCCCATAGGCGGAACGCCTTTTTATTCTTGCAGAAAAAATAAACATAACAACACCCAAGAAAAACAAAATTAGGCCGTAGTTTGTATATAATGCTGCAGGTAGTGCAATACCGGCAGTAACAAATAATAGGGACGAAACTATACCAATAATCTGGCCTTTTTTAGCTGAATTGTCGAAAAATTTATTTTTCCTTGCTTCCATTTCTGCCTTTTCACACCAAAGGTCATAACTCCCTTTAAAATCCATAGCAGTCTTAGTCTTTTTAGAATATTCTTTAATATCGTCTAAAAGTACATCATGCCCATTACCGATATCATTAATGAACCAGTTTACAAGAAAAGATTCATGAGATTTTAATCCCGTTAAGGGTTTTTCATCATTTAGAGAAATCATGTAATCGGTAATTTTTTTAGACCCAAAAAGAGATTTTCTATCCACACTAACTTCTTCAAGTAAAAGATATTTTTTCCTAATCAGATCCATTAATGTAGCCATGATATCTCGTGGATATACTCTGCCCATACTCATGAGCACGCTCATTTCTGCAGGAGTGTATTCTCCGGGTAATTCCCGGTAATATTGACCGAAAAAACTATGCCTAAATTCTCTATCGTATTTTAAATAAATATATATTATTAAAACAAACCATAGTGGTAGGAGAATACCGAATAATATACTACCGATAAGAGACAACTTTCTTTGCTTTTCTTGTTGCTGTTTTAAATATTCTCTGGCTCTTTCCCTCTCCAGATTTGCTTCCTCGGCAAGTTTCTTTTCATGTGCTAGAATATCTTGCAGCGCGTCTTTAGAAACGATATTTTTTGAATTTGGCACCAGCTTATTAGGAAACATTACCCTTGTTTCAACGAAAGTTCCTACAGAAACTACAGGTACTTTAAATTCAATGTTTCTCGAGTCAATTATCTCTGATTCGCCTGTTAAAGGACCATGTCCAAATACTCTAATATCTTCTTTTGTTGCACCTTCGGGCATTGATACTTTTATATAAATGTTATTAATACGTACATCCCAACCGGTGCCAATCATCTTCCTGTTAAATTCTGCAATGTCATTATATTTTGTAACTGCATCAATTAGATCATATTTAAAAATAAAAGTTTTTTCTTCATTCAATGAAGGTTCATAAATCTTAAATTTAGCAACATTATTTGACAAATTATAGATGTAAGTACCGGATAATCCGGAATTACTTTGTTCTGCTTTTACTTGGCCATCGTCTCTATTTATAAATACTTGAGGCTTCTCTATGCCATTAGTTCCTGATAAGTCAATATCCAAAGTGATACCGTTGAATTTGCCGGAAAAACTATAGGTTATGTGTTCTTCAACATTAGCAGATCCATCCTTATTAATGTTAACCAGTATATTATACTTCGAAATAAAATAGCTTCTGCCATTATCTGCTGATACAATAGTAGTAAATGCAGTAATAATCAGCAATGCTGCTATAATAGCCGAAAATAAAATTGTAGAAACATGTTTTTTTCTTTCCAGCATATATTTTTACCCCTACTTTCATATTTAATATATTTTTACCTTACCACTTTTAACACTTTGATATTAGCAATTTAATAGTTCCGGTCTTTCATGTCATTTTCGTACATATGTGTGTTATGCGGTAGTATGAATATTAGTTAGCGCAAAAATTTATTTAAATATAAATTTTAACAGCATATTTATAATGCCATACTCCTATACACCAAAATATGAGTCTATGAAAGCAAAACCATATTATATTAATATATTATATCACACAGATATATACATGAAAATATAAAGTGAAAATACAAAAAAATAGTTAGGAAAGGGATAAACCTTCCCTAATCGTTTTCAGTAAGGTTTTCCAATTTACAAGGATTAAAAATAGTATTTTGTGTTATACTTACCGGATCTATATGAACAAGAACCTCAAATGCATCTTTTATATCGTCCAAAACTTTTTCTTTTGCCAGAACAGATATATCATGCCCTTCTTTTACTGTTAAATGAGGATCTACTCCAATTCCCATATCAACAAAAAGATGTTGGCCCATATACCTGGCTTTAATCCATGAAACTGATATTACTCCATTGATACTCAGTACTGATTCTCGGATATTATCAATCTTACTGTTATCCGGTGACGAATCCATTAAGCCTTTAATTGAATGTTTCAAAATATCATATGCCACCTTAAATATCATACATGCTACAATTGCTCCTGCTAGAGGATCCAGATACTCAAGAAAGTGAATATTAAAATGGCTTCCAATAATACTTCCCATAATCCCGAGAAATGTCCCTATAGATGAATAGGCATCTGATCTATGATCCCAAGCATTTGCCATAATAGATATACTATTTATTTTTTTACCCTCATGGTAAGTTATCCTAAACATTGCTTCTTTCACAACAATTGACAGAAGAGCTGCTACGATAGCTATGAAAGATGGTGTAGTAAAGGAATGTTCAATAATTGATACTATAATTCCCTTTACAAT
>CAZEYH010000427.1:0-2901 GCA_964515895.1 uncultured Clostridiaceae bacterium
CTTTAATTCTTATGAACTCGAAAAAATAATTTGTATCTTTTTCTGCTTCTCTTTTATCCTTTCTTCTTATTAGATGTTTTGCCAATTACAATCCCCCCAAATGTGCTATTTTACTACATTGTTCAAGTATTATTATACCATATTTAGCACTATTTTGAAAGATCTTGGCTCATTTTATCTCGAAGAATTTTTAATCTTCAGAGCTGTGCATCTGCTTTGAAACATGAGCAAATATTTGTGCACAACCTCTTCCCCAGACATTTTTTCTTGTTAGCATTACTCCATTAAAATCTTTACCGGGCAAATCATCAGTATAACCGGGAGTACAGTGCAAATTATATGGATCGTTGTCGAATAAATCCAATTCTTCTATTTGTTGTAAATATGATAAACTGATTTCTATAAGTTTGCCAACTATCTTATGCATAAAAGCAGGGCGTTCTATAAGATCTATTAATAGATTTGTTACACCACGATACCGTGCTATATCATCCCAAGTTGTCAAAGAAAAATAAGTTACTCCCGACAATTTAACAGGTAGTATATCACCGAGTATATCTCCAGTTAATTGATAACGTCTCATTGTTTCTTCTTCATCATAGGTTATTATAGGATTATGTAATTTTTCAAGATCCGCTTCTGTTTTCAATATATCATTATACTGATGTGATACAATTGTGTTGTTCTTATCTGTAGAAAGTATTTGCTCTTCAACACTTATACCAATTCCGGTAGAATGTATAACTTTTTTAACCGGTATATATGGAGGCACTACCATATCAGCTGGCATATACTTGCTCTTATATATATTGGTACGCAAAAACCATTCTATTGAACGTAAATATGTATCAGTACATCGCAAAGTGAGTTCATCGTTAATATTCATCTCGTTCCACGGAAGTTCATCAATCAAAACTACCAGCCTTATCTGTTTTAAATCATTTACTGACTTATGAAGCTTTGTATTATCTTTATTTTTGTCACTATTAGCTATCTCGAAATAATCATGTGCCAGCTTTCTTAATATTTTCTTATTCTCTAACATATCATTATTCCTTAACATATTTAACCCCCCAAATAATTATCAACAGACTAGGCTATTATATTTTTCTGCTTTTCTGCTATAAATATTTAACTTACCACCACCAATATATATTAATACTATAGAATTCGCAAGCCATATTTCGCAAAATTACTATTCTGCAAGAGCTCATATAGTCAAACTTTATATTCCAAGTGGCCTTTATAGAATAGATCTTGGTACATTACCAGAATAGATGAACTTGATCAGAACAGATGAACTTAGGTGGATTGGTTAATATTTGATATATGCTTGGTATCATCTTTCAACCAATATCTATAGTCAAGCATAAATTCAACAGCCTTTAAAGATAAAAAAGCCCTTCCTTTTTCAGGTAGAGCTTAATTAACTTTCCTATGAGCTGGCAAGTTGTGTTCCTTCAACTTGTAAGATAGCACCAGCATGCCAGTTAGATATCAAACCATACTCGATAATATTAAATCTTAAATTACCCATCAAAAAATTTACATCTCCGAATTGTTGTTTATTATCTTTATTAGATTTTAGAATTTAATTATCAGCCTCAAAGAATCCTCTCTTTAGCCCTTCTTTATATCTCTCGTTACCACTACAGGCTCTCCATTGTGGAGCTGACTCATACTCATATGTACATATATCTATATTGTCAGGAATCCTTTCATAAATACGACTTACTAGCTCCCTTGCTGGAAGTGTTTCGCCAGGCAATAAATCAAGTTTTTGCAAAGTATCTGTATCTTTTTTCCTATCCCTTAAATGGCATCCTACAAAACAAAGCTTTCTATCATTATCAAATCCATGACATGGTGGGCAAATCATACAATCTCCCGGCCCCTCGATTACTGTCACAGGAATGTCAGGATTTTCTCTCATCCTTATCCAAACCTCATAAAGATTATCTTCTGCAAGTGGTAAATACTTACCCCCTGGGTAATCTCTTGAAATATAACAAAATATGCACAGCAAATGGTGAGCTCTAATAATAATTTTACCTGATTGTTCTATTTCGCTACAAGATATCCTTTTCCAATAATTCATTTTTTCTTTATCTTTCAGCTTATTCAACCCTTTGCTACCCTGTAAATAATACTTCTGGTTTGCCAGTGGGCAGGCTGGCCACTTAATACTGCTATTTCCACTATAACCGCAAATTTCAAAGACATCCTTTATTCTTTCATTGATCAGCTCATAAAGATCACGTGCAATTCTCACATCTCCGGGTGAAAGCCCAAGCCTTTGCAATACATCAAGATCTCTCTTGCGTTCAGCAACGTTTTGCTTAAAAAATTTTGTAGTTCTTGCACCCATTTCGTCAAAGGATGTTTCTAGCTTTATATGTACCTGTGGATCTGCTTTTATTGCATCAAGTTTTCTCATGAGTTCTTCCTTTTCCGTGAAAGGGAGATAACCGCCCCCATTCAAACATTTCAGGCATAATAATCTCCCCGGTCTTAATATTATAAAATTCCAATCCCTATCGCTTAACTCTATATTCCTGCAATTATTATACATTTCACCAACCCTTTATTTATTAATTGCATATTCCCTAAAAGCAGTAGAATTTTTATCATGAACACTAATTTTCTTTATATTATCTGTCCTTACTTCAAAATTATTATATCTTATGGACTTATTAAATTAACACAATGCATGCAATTCATAAAATGGCATATGTAACATAAAATGTATGTCCTAATTATGCTTAAAAAGGAAAATAATATTTTATTTTGTCCTTGGGTAATTTCCCTCCATACTCACTGATTTCAAAGGCTTCTGCATACTCTATTTTTCTACCATGTTCTTCTCCATAACGTTCAATTAGTTCTTCACGGAATCGATTG
>CAZEYH010000428.1:0-2896 GCA_964515895.1 uncultured Clostridiaceae bacterium
TATTGTACTTGTTTATTGACGAAGTGAGCATAACAGCTAGGGTTAACCCAAGAACAACTGCAAGAACAGGTGATACAATAAAAGTTGCATTTGATACTAATAGAATTCACTTGTTTGACAAGGATACTGAGAAAGTTATAACAAATTAATAGTGAAATATGTAACAGCTAGTAAAAAGAGGAAGATATTATGTCTTTCTCTTTTTCTTTTTTTATGTTAATATTATATATAAATAAAATATAAGAGATAAATATATAAGAGATAAATAATAGGAGTGATGTTTTGTCTGTTAAGTTGTTCAGAGAATTAGTACGTCAAGTAAAATATATAGTAAATCAAGAATGCGGTATAATGGATGAAAATGGCATCATACTTGCTTGCTCCAATGAGAGTAGGGTGGGAACAAGTGAACGTAATATCCAACAGATTTTAGATTCTGATGAGCAGTTGATAGTACTCAATGGTAGAGGTTATCAAAAAGTTAACATAAATAATAGATATGAATATATTGTTTTTTTGGATTCAGACAATGAAGAAAGCCTAAAGTATTTATCACTTATTGCTTTAAATGTAAAGAATATGGGAGTCTATTATGACGAAAAATTTGACAGAAGCAATTTTATAAGAAACATATTACTTAACAATATTTTACCAGGAGATATTACATTAAGAGCAAAAGAATTACGTGTAACAAGTAATGCTTATAGGGTTGTGTTTTTAGTAAAAACTAAAGGCATTAAAGATGCACACCCATATGAAGTTATATTAAGCCTATTTCCAAATAGAATGAAAGATTTTATTGTAGTTATTGATGATGAAAGTTCGGTGTTAGTGAAAGAATTAAAGTCTGAAGATGATTTAAAAGAGGTAGAGAGAATTGCTAAAATTATTATTGATACTTTAAATACTGAACTAATGGTTAGGGCTATGGTTGGAATAGGAACAATTGTAAGTAATATAAGAGAGATTGGGCGTTCATATAAAGAAGCACAGACTGCATTATTAGTTGGGGGAATTTTTGAAAACGAAAAGACGATAATTAATTATAACAATTTAGGTATTGGAAGGCTTATATATCAATTACCAACTACTTTATGTAAACTGTTTTTAAATGAGGTTTTCAAGGATAACTCTCTTGACATGCTAGATAGTGAAATAATTCATACAATACAAAAATTTTTTGAGAATAATCTTAATGTAAGTGAAACCTCAAGACAACTTTATGTTCATAGAAACACATTAGTATACAGATTAGATAAGATACAGAAATTAACAGGACTTGATTTGAGAAAATTTGACGATGCCTTAATTTTTAAATTTTCGATGATGGTAAAAAAGTATCTAGATAAGGTTGATAAAATGTTGTAGAAAACAAGGAAATGCAGAAATTTGATAATAAATTAAACTAAAGATAAAATTACTACTAAATTATAATTAAACTATAATTTAGTAGGCTGAATTTTGTGAGGTGTACCATACAGATGGTGAAATTTACAAATGTTACAAAGAAATATTCCAATGGCACATTAGCTTTGAGCAAAGTAAATATTAACATAGCCAAAGGAGAATTTGTATTTATTGTAGGTCAGAGCGGTTCCGGAAAAACTACGCTAATTAAGTTAATTCTTAAGGAGGAAGATCCTACCGAAGGTGAAATTTTAGTTAATGGTTATGAAGTTTCTTCTATGAGTAGGAAAGAGGTACCATATTTACGGAGAAGCCTAGGAGTTGTTTTTCAGGATTTCAGATTATTACTTGATAAAACAGTATATGAAAATGTAGCTTTTGCTATGCAAATAACCGAAGCATTGCCAAAGGAAATCCGTCGACAGGTGCCTATGGCCCTTGCTCTTGTAGGGTTAAGCAGAAAAGCGGATATGTACCCTGCACAACTTTCAGGTGGGGAACAACAGCGTATTGCTTTAGCCAGAGCAATAGTCAATAACCCGGTTCTTCTTATTGCTGATGAACCTACAGGGAATTTGGATCCGGATACTGCATGGGAAATTATGAAACTTCTTACAGAGATTAACCATAGGGGAACTACAGTTATAGTAGCTACCCATGAAAAGGGTATTGTAGATGTGCTGAAGAAGAGGGTTATTGCCATCGATAAGGGCATAATTGTGAGAGACCAGCAGAAGGGAAAGTATCAAGATGAAGATAAGAACTATAAGATATATAATTAAAGATGGTATAGCAAACATAACTAAAAATAAGCTTATGTCTCTTGCTGCAATAAGTATTGTAGTAGCATCCTTGACAATTTTTGGAATATTCTATATGCTAATTATGAACTTTAAATATAATGTTATGAATTTGAAAGAACAACCGGAAATACAGGTTTTTTGTCAGGTAGATTTAGACGATGTTGGTATTAAAATTATAGAGAATGCATTAACTAATAATGAGAGAATAAAACAGGTTACTATTGTTACAAAAGAACAAGCTTTTGAGAAGGTTAAGTCTTTGCTTGGAGATGATGTTAATCTTTTAGAAGGGATGAATAATAGTTTTTTACCTATATCGTTTATTATAAAACTTCATAATCCTGAAGATAGTGAAGAGTTAATAGAAGAGCTAGCACAGATTAGTGGGGTTGATAAGGTAAGCTATCCGCAAAAAACTGTTGAATTTATATCTAAATTTACAGGTTGGATACAATTAGTAAGTAGTTTTTTAATTGCTGTGTTGTTAATCGTTTCTATATTTATTATTGCAAATACTATTAGATTAACGGTGTTTGCAAGAAGAAGAGAAATTAATATAATGAAATATATAGGTGCAACTGATTGGTTTATACGCTGGCCTTTTGTTGTAGAAGGTGTTATAATTGGAATATTAGGAGCAATATTTGCATTCTTGATTTCAGGTTATGGATATAATGCTCTTGAAG
>CAZEYH010000429.1:0-2895 GCA_964515895.1 uncultured Clostridiaceae bacterium
GCTTGAATCTCAGGATTTCTATATAGTTTTCTTTTGTATCAACGCTATGCACTCCACATGCCCCGTCCACGGGAACATATCCACAGGCTGCACCTCGACTGTCTTATATCCCTTTTCCTCCAGATACATCAAATCCCTTGCCAGTGTTGCAGGATTACAGGATATATATACAATTCTATCCGGTTCCATTTCTACAATAGTGTCGAGTAAAGCAATTTCGCATCCTTTTCTTGGGGGATCAACTACTACAACATCCGCCTTCACTCCCTGTCTATAAAGCACCGGAATTATCTTTTCAACATCCCCGGCTATAAATTCAACATTCTCAACTCCATTATCTTTTGCATTTTTCCGGGCATCCAATACAGCATCTTCCACTACCTCAACACCATAAACCTGCTTTGCCTTTTGAGCCATAAACAAAGATATTGTTCCTGTTCCGCAATATAAGTCAAACACTGTTTCATTGCCTGATAAACCGGCAAACTCCAATGCTTTATTGTATAATATTTCGGTCTGAACAGGATTCACTTGGAAAAACGACAATGGAGATATCCTGAATTTAAACTTTCCAATATAGTCAGTAATAGTATTTTTACCAAATATCTTTATATTTTGGTTTCCAAGTATTACATTAGTTTTTGAAGTATTCATATTTAATACAATACTCTTTATCACAGGAATTTCCTTTAGTAGGGAATTAACCAATAATTCTTTTCCGGGTAAACCCCTTCCATTTATAACTACAATAACCATTACTTCTCCGGTTTTAAAACCTGTTCTCACTATTAAGTGCCTAACTAATCCTCTATGTTTTATTTCATCATAAACGCTAATATTGTTATCTGCTATAAATCCTTGAAATATCTCTCGTACTTTATCTCCAATAAAATCCTGAATGTCACAACTTTCTATACCAACTATTTCATGGCTCCTTTTAGCATAATATCCTACAACAGGTTTCCCATTTATCAATCCTACCGGATATTGAACTTTGTTTCTATATTTATATGGAGATTCCATACCAATGGTATTTTGAACCAAAGCATCCCCGATCTTTCCTATCCTTTTAAGAGTTTCCCTGACCAGATTAGTTTTAAATTTCAACTGGGACCCGTAATTCATGTGCTGTAAACTACATCCTCCACAATGTTTATAGGCGGAGCAAAAGGGTTCTATTCTATTATATGAAGTATTTCTAATTCGGACCATCTTCCCTATTGCATAGTTTTTTAAAACTTTTATAACCTTTATCTCCACTTTTTCGCCAATTAAAGCTCCATCTACAAAAACGGCCATGCCATTAATGCGGCCTATTCCCTGTCCTTCATGATTCATGTCCTCAATATCGATTATATAATTTTTATTTTTCTCTATATTTTTTCCTGAAATTTTCTTCATGCTTTTCTCCATATTATCTAGCAAAATTATCCTCTGTACTTCCTATTATATATTCACCATGCTTTTCCCATACTCACCCTGTATTTTTTACATAGACATTATACATTGATTATCGTTCTACTAGTTCGCCACTATACAATCTTATAACCTTCGTTTTATATATATTTTTATTTTTAAATATATTTTTAAAATAAAAAGAAGGATTTTTTACTTTCCTATAGAATCATTATAATATATAATTGATGAAAGTGTATAGCTTAAATTAAGAATAAAATGAGACAATTTGTGTAAAAATTATAGATGCATGTTTAGGTGCATGAGCCGTTTAGTGCATAAGCAATTTGGTGCATTACTATTTAATGAATGCGTCACGCACACTTGTGACTTTAGTCATGTGAAGTTCACGCATTAATATTGGTACATGAACCGACAATATTAAGTAAGAATTAGGATGTGAAAAATGATAGAAAATATTATGGACACAAAACATACAGAAAATGTTGTGATAAAAAGCAAGGAAAAAGATGCAATACATAATAAAATAAGGAATAGTGTAAAAAGTGGAATAGAAACATTACAGGCCGCGGTAAAAACATCAAAAGAGAAAATATTTGAGTTGAACAGAACAGTAAGAACTAATAGATTATTAAAAAAGAGCAGAGCTTTAAAGGCCAGCAAGAAACTAAAAGGTGAAAAAAAATACTTCACTATAATGCTGGTACCTCACTCATCACATAAAATAAAAACTATTAGAATTTCACGATTATATACAAAACTTGCATTTATAGCTATTATATTTGTTGCTTTTTCAATCCATACCCTTTTTCGTGTTAATGATATAACTAATGAAAATACAACTCTAAAATTAAGTTCTGTCCAATTATATAATTTAGCAAAGGATCAAAAAACTCTTTTAAGTGAAAAAGTTGAAGAAATAAACAGCATACTGGAAAAAGAAGATAATGCAAATATAAATATTTCAGAGTTTATGGATAAATATAGAGATGTTGTAGATAAATATGTATCAGGTCGTATTGATTCAGGGCTTGCCAGCCGTTCAGGAAACCGTACAGGAAGTTCCTTTGCTAAGGACATAGAGGAGTTAAGAGAAATTTTAACTGCTCTTAGTGAAGTAAACAAATTAAAGGATGAAAATTTCATAGATTTAACTGAAACTGAAAGCAAGTTGAGAAAATATCTTAATTCTCTTCCTGATCTCTGGCCGGTAAACGGAAGGGTATCATCAAAATTTGGCTATAGGCTGGATCCCTTTACATTCCGTCGTTCTTATCATAAAGGTATTGATATCGCTGCTTCCTATGGTACAAGTATTAAAGCATCTGCCAGCGGTAAAGTTATACTTGCCGGATCTTATAATGAGTTAGGCCAAGCTGTTATTATTGATCATGGTAATGGTATCACTACTGTATATGGACATACATCAAAATTACTTGTAAAAAAGGGGCAAACAATAGAAAAAGGTGCTGTTATAGC
>CAZEYH010000430.1:0-2882 GCA_964515895.1 uncultured Clostridiaceae bacterium
GCTTCAATAATTTATCTCATTTTATACGTACTTTTACAAATATTATGCATATTTCCCCAAAGCAATATGCTATGAAAAAGCAAAAATAGGGTCAAGGGTAAAATTTCACTGGATATTGAAACTTTACCCTTGTCGTATTGAGAACTATAAATCAATGCAGTTATAGATTATTTTACCTAAAATAAATAGGGTTCGTTACTAACAGCATTTGAACTTTATCCCCATCCATAATTTCTATTCTATAAAATAAATCACTAGATGATACTTCGTGTTTATAGTTGTATTCTTTAATATCATCATTTATTTCTATTTCGCACATTATTCCCATTTGGTTGTATAGAATCATAACTGCTTTCCCTTTAATATCAGATATAGATATTTCCAACTTGCAGTCAGACTCGTATTTTGCCACATCCCCCATCATATAGTTGCCATATAAAAAACTAATAGTTGGGGCTGTTTTTGGATTGCTTATGATATAGTTATGTCCCGCCGAAAGTGCTTCAAATATTCCTTCCATAGAACGTTCCTTTACGTACGTAACATTATAGGGCGTTCGCTCTACTGTTTCTTTGTGAGAATCAGTACCACCAACTGCGGGTATTACATACCCTTTTTCTAGTTCCTTTTGCCAAAAATCAAGTGCATTCCGATTTTTTTCTTGATAGTGGTGGTTCCAAACTTCTAGGTAATCATAATAGTCTTTATCAAAAGTCCTTTTCCATGGGTGTTTTGGACTAAATGGATGGTTAATTGTAATTTTTCCCCCCGCTTTTCTTATTATTTCAGATACCTGTTTGAAGATTTCATCACCATCTTCAAAAATATTATAGTTTTCCGGATAAGCTTTAGAATTGTAATTATATATTCCCACGGGTGGTTCTTTTAAGCCTAAAACATTAAAATGGCCAGAATAAAACGGGTTTCCTTTGTCAGTAACTGTATCTTCAACACCGGGTATTATTATTAAGTCTCCATATTCCTCTCTATATTCTTCATAGTTTTGGCGCGTGGTGTTATGATCGGTTGTAGCTACATAGTTAAATCCGGCTTGGATACAATATTCTATAACATCCCAATACAAGTGTCTACCATCACTATATAATGTGTGCATATGTAAATCACCGTATAACCATTCATACCCTTTATAACCGGATTCCGGAACTTGTGTTATAGGTTGCTCCGGAATTTTACCGGTTTCCGTACTTTCCATCACGGTAGGCTCTTTAACTTTATGAAATTCAGCAGTTTCTATCGCGATTGGCCCTGTATCTTTGCTGAATTTCGTAGTCTCTGTCTTGGGTGGTCCTGTAACTGTACAACTACTAAATAACAAGCAACCAACCAACACTAAAATTCCTATGCGGATTTTTCTCTGCATTTTTTTCATTTCGAAACATCTCCTTTTTATTAAGATAACTATGCTTATGCAAAGCAATTGAAGGCTTCATATATTGGGAATTTGAAAACTTAATATTATCTAAAAGGTTGTTACAATAGGGTTTCCAATATTTACGTCTATATTATGTAAACTATTTTTGCTATATCTTAAGCAGGGGTATGTTTCAAGAAACTCCAAAAATTGCATAGATGATATTTCTGTTTCTAAACATGGTATACATAAATATTTTTAGAATCAATATACAAGTTCAATTTAAATGAACTAATGATGTCATAGTTCCGTAGCAACAACCATTTAGAGTAAATTAAGTATCTATTATATGAATTTATCAAGGTTCAGTAATGCTTGCATAAGTACTGTTAAATAAAGTTATCCATTTTATAGAACAGATAAATTTTTTATAACTATAAAACTGTGCTTTCTTATTTTTTCAAGATTTTTCATTTCTCATTTAAGCAAGGTGGGAGTTGTTTGACACTTATTAATTGGCTAATAATGTCGCACATTATATCCTTATTATGGTTGAGGGTTATTCTATCAGCTGCACTTTTTAAAATTTCAGCTGCATTTTCCGTTGCATAGCCAATATCCGCCACCTTAATCATTTCTAAATCATTTTCATTATCCCCTACGGCAATTACAGTATGTATATCCGGCAATATTTTTTTTAACTCTTTAAGTGCATTTCCCTTAGTTCCATTTGCACTTAAAATCTGATAAACAGTTGCCCAAGATTGACAAAAGACATATTCACTTCCAAAATTTTGTTCCTCTACAAATTTACGAAGTTTGGCTGTTTCCGATTCAGGCTGTAAGAGAACTACTTTTGCCCAAGGTAATGGAATTTCACCATACATTGCTTTTTTGCCCCTTGATATTAAATTTTCTGAACGTTTTACTACCTTGTTTTGGCGGCAAAAATATATCTCCCTATCCGTATAAACTTCAATTCCGCTATCAGGAAAATTTTTGTCTATCACTTTCAATACATTGGTTATACCGTAATTTAATAATGAACGCCAATAGATTTTTTTTGTTTCAAAATCGAAAATTATTGCACCATTTAAAGCAATAACCGGTGCATTTGGTGTCACCACGTTGCGTATAGTAACAATATTGTCTATATTTCGCCCGGTAGCATAGGTAAATGTTCCACCATTATCCATGAAGTATTTAATTGCTTCAGCGTTACCACAACTCAACCTCGAATTAACATTTAACAGTGTACCATCTAAATCACTTACGATTAATATGCCATTGTATTTTTTCATTTTTTCTCTCTATCCCCTTTATACCGCTAGTTCTTAATGCTTAATTTCTTTCCAAGTTTACTTGAACTTAACCATCTTAAATCTTTGCTGTTTAAATTTCTACTTCAAATAACCCATTTTTCATTTTCATAACTGTACCATATTCTTTATTTAGGTTATCCAAATAATCAAATAATTCCTTACTGGCTTGTCGGCCTGCAGGATAAGGT
>CAZEYH010000431.1:0-2879 GCA_964515895.1 uncultured Clostridiaceae bacterium
TGCGGAGTAAAATATTTTTCTCAAGATGCTGTAATTAAGTTGGCTCCTGCTGCCGGAATAGAACTTGATAAAAACTTAACTCCAGCAGAAAAACTTAAAGTAGTACAAAAACGTTTAGATGAAGGAGACAAAGGAGCAGAACAAATATTTGAAAGTATAGGATGTTATTTGGGATACGCTCTTGCATACTATGCAGATTTCTACGATATTAAACATGTACTTATTCTTGGACGTGTTACATCAGGCAGGGGAGGAAGCATTATACAGAAAGAAGCTAAAAAGGTGCTTGAAGGTGAGTTCCCTGAACTGGCAAGAAAAATACAATTACACTTACCTGATGAATCTAGCAGAAGGGTTGGTCAGGCTATAGCTGCAGCAAGTTTAGCTGAGATTAAGTAATTTTTTTGATAAATTAGCTTAATCTTTGGCGAAAATTGGTGTAAAAGCCAAATAATGTATTAGTATTATGAGTAATTTATATGGAGTGTGATTATTGATGAAAAATTTAGGAGCAGAGTTTTTTATACCTGACAATCTCCCTATAGAAGAGGCTATTGCCAGGACAACCCATATGGGCATTTCAGCTCATCAGGATGATCTAGAAATAATGGCATATCATGGAGTAATGGAATGTTTCGGTAAAAAAGATAAATGGTTTTTTGCCGCTGTAGTTACTGATGGTGCAGGTAGTCCAAGGGCAGGATTATATGAGTCTTACACAGACGAAGAGATGAAAGCTGTAAGGAAGAAAGAACAGAAAAAAGCAGCCTATGTTGGGGAATATGGAGCATTGGCTTTAATGAATTATCCAAGCAAAGCAGTAAAAAATCCTGATGATAAGGATGTAATAGCTGAACTTGCTGAATTGATAGGAAAAGCTAAGCCGAAAGTTATATATACCCATAATCTTGCAGATAAACATGATACCCATGTAGGTGTTGCTGTAAAAGTAATAAAAGCTATCAGAACCCTTCCTGAAGAAAATAGACCTGAAAAAATATATGCATGTGAAGTATGGAGGGGCTTGGACTGGATTAATGATAACGAAAAGGTATTATTTGATGTAACAGATCATCCTAATATTTCTGCTGCTGTACTTGAAGTCCACGATTCCCAAATATCCGGGGGCAAAAGATATGATTTGGCTACCGCAGGCAGAAGGCTTGCAAATGCAACTTATGCTGAATCTCATGGTACTGATGAGACTTCAGCATTAACATATGCCATGGATCTTACACCTCTTATTAAAAATGATAGTTTGGATATAAAAGAGTATGTATTAGGATATATTGAAAGATTCAAAGACGATGTTGCTAATAAAATAAATAAGGTGCTGTACTAGAAGTGAGAGAAGCGAGACGAGGATTAGATATTTAGGAGAAAGAGGCTCTAGAGATTAGAAATAGAACTAGGATTCTAAAAATTAGAAGCTAAAGGTTAACAAAGCCTATTAATGGATAAATGAGGATTGAAAAGTTGGAAGTTAGAGGATAAACAAGAGGATAAGCATAAGAGGTTAAGTGAATAAGAAACTGCAATGTTTATAGTATAGAACAGTAAACATTGCAGTTTTTTTGTAAAAAATAAAGTTGACAAGATAGTATCTATATGTTAAAATTTTATTCTGTGTTATAATAGAAGGAATAATATGCAATTTTACACTTTTATCAAACAACAGAATTTGCTTCGACTTTCAAGTGATGTTAGAAGCTAATTTTATTGTATTACATAAATTATTTTGTGGGGCATATTAACTTACTATGATTATAACACGTAAGAATAAATAAAACAATAAGTGTTAATAATAATTTAATGGTATAAATAAGCAGATTATGCATTATATGTATATGTTGAAAATATGTTTGAATTTGAGTGGAGAGAATAAAAAGTATGAAATATTATGAAAGTTATTTAATATATGTGGTTTTATTGCATAAACTTTAGTTTCAGAGTAAAAATTGAATGAAAAATTAAAAATATATGCTAAATTTGATGCTACTGAATAAGTTTTTGCACTGAAACCGATTGTTTTTCTATAAATAGCGGGTAATATATGGGAAATATTGTTACAATTCTTTGAATTAAGATAAATAAAATGAAATATTTATGTCTTGATGTTAAAAGAAAGGATTTCAGTCTAAAACATAAAAACTATGAGGTGATTATTGATGGTGCATCCCGTACCTATGGGAAAGAAAACAAGAATGAGCTACTCAAGAATTGAAGAAATATTGGATATGCCGGACCTTATTGAAGTTCAAAAAAAATCATACAAATATTTTTTAGAAGAAGGTCTTATGGAGGTATTAAGCGATGTTTCTCCAATTACTGATTATACGGGAAATTTAATAATGGAGTTTGTAGGTTATTCACTAGATGAAAGGCCTAAATATTCTGTTGAAGAGTGTAAAGAAAGAGACACTACTTATGCAGCCCCTTTAAAAGTAAAGGCACGTCTAATAAACAAGGAAACAGGTGAGGTTAAGGAACAGGAAATATTTATGGGCGATTTTCCATTAATGACAGAAAATGGTACATTCGTTATAAATGGAGCTGAAAGAGTTATAGTTAGCCAATTGGTTAGATCACCAGGGGTATATTATGATATGAAAATAGACAAGACCGGTAAAAAACTTTATTCAGCTACAATTATACCAAATAGGGGAGCCTGGCTTGAATATGAGACAGACTCAAACGAGATTCTGTATGTCAGGATAGATAGGACAAGAAAATTACCTATAACTGTATTGGTAAGAGCTTTAGGTTATGGTACAGATATTGATGTTATGGATTTGCTAGGGGAAAACGAAAGAGTTCTTGCTACAATACAAAAAGATAATTCAAAAACAGAAGAAGAAGGATTATTGGAGATATATAAA
>CAZEYH010000432.1:0-2878 GCA_964515895.1 uncultured Clostridiaceae bacterium
TTTATATTTTCAGGCATGTAAGCCACCCCTCTTTAGAGAATTTTGATTTAGTGTAAATGTTTTCCTTTTCAAGCTTTCATTAGATAACTATACCTTAAGCTAAACAGAATAACAAGATTATTTGTTGTTTTATGTATTTTTATGTAGTAAGTACATTTCTTTAATAGCTTTATGAAAACCAAAAGGGGAGTGTAAAATAGTGTAAAAGCTATACTAATCTATACCATTTGATAGATCTATTTAATAGAAATGCTAGACAGTAATGTACTCACCCTTTATAATAATACTTAAGAATACAAATATAGGATTACAACCTTATATTAAGGAGGTACATATATAAAATGAATAGAAAACCAATACGAATTCTATTGGCAATAATTATGGTACTTATAATACAGGTAACTACTATAACAGGAGTAACAGCACTGGCAAGTAAGGGTGATTTTACAATTGAAAACGGAGTACTAAAAGCCTATACCGGAAAGAGTGGAAATGTAGTTATACCGGATGGGGTAATAGAAATTGATGATGAAGTATTTAGAGATTGCACTACTATTACATCCATCACCATACCGGATAGTGTCGTAACTATCGGAGATAGAGCTTTCCAAAACTGTTCCGGAATTAAAGAGGTAACTATACCGAAAGGAGTCCGCAATTACGGATATTCAGTATTTTCATATTGTACCGGTCTGGTTACTGCTATTTTTGAGGACGGACCAGAAATTATAGGTCCTACGATGTTCTTGGGTTGCACAAATCTTAAAACAGTATATATTTCAGAAACAATTAAATCTATATATACCTGTTCATTTAGTGGATGTGAAAAATTGCAGGGTTTTATAGTAGACCCTGAAAGTAGTTATTTTGAAGAAGTTGACGGTGTATTGTATTGGAGAAATTTAGCAGCTATATATAAATATCCTCAGGGAAAAAAACAAACAACTTTCAATGTACCCGAAGGAGTAGAAAGAATTATCAACCAGGCTTTTTCTGATTGTGTAAACCTAACAAAAATAAAACTTCCCGAAAGTTTGATTGAAATTGATGCGCTAGCTTTTACCGGCTGCAAAAATTTAGACGAAATAATTTTACCTCAGAACCTGCAAACAATTGATGTTTGGGCATTTAATGAATGCATAAATATTAAAAGCGTATATATCCCTGCGTCTGTATATGATATACACGGTGGAGCTTTTTCTGCTTGTTCGTCACTGGAATCCTATTATTTAGACAGTGCAAATACAACATATACGAGCATTGATGGTGTTTTGTTTACAAAAGATAAATCTGTTTTAATATCCTATCCGGGAGGTAGAAACGGCGATTATGAAATCCGGACAGGAACCACTGAAATTGGTGAATTTGCATTTTATAATTGTGAATATCTGACAAGTATAACTATACCTGATACAGTATCAGCAATTAATGAATATGCTTTTAGTGAATGCAACAATTTAATAGATATTAATATTCCTGATAGTATTACTTATATAGGTGAGTATGCTTTTTCCAATGCACCCCTTACTGGGATTTCTGATAATAGTGTATCTGTATTAAAAAGGCTTTACAAGGGAAATGATGACCGGTGGTATGAAAATATAATGTATAGCAAAAAAATATTAGAAAGTAATAATAATATAACAGGGCAATGGTTAAATCCGGGCAATTATGTAGGAATCGATTATGGGGGAACAAACATAAGTAGAATAAGTAAAGATATAGAAATGCTTTCAGATATGATTACACAAGGAACAAAGAGTGATTATGAGAAAGTAAAGTTAATTTACATGTGGGTAGCGGAAAACATTTACTATGATTGGGATGCTTATATAAATAATTCACCGTTCGAATTCAATCCCGACGATGTTCTTAATAGTAAACGTTCAGTATGTGAGGGGTACGCAAATTTAACAGAGGCATTGGTCAGGGCGCAGGGAATTCCATGTAAATCGGTTGTCGGATATGCATTAGGTTTCAATACGTCGGGAAAGTGGAATATGTATAATGTTGATATAACGGATGCTAACCATAAGTGGAACGAAGCCTATGTCGATGGTCGCTGGCTTGTCATGGACACTACTTGGGGTTCTAATAATAAATATGAAAGTGGGGAATATATAAAAGAAGGAAAGGCAAGCCTAGTCTATTTTGATATATCTAATACCTATCTTGCACTATCGTATAAAATTATCAACAGAGGAGACACCAATAAAAAAGACATCCCTTCTGAATGGGGAGAAAAGGAAATATTAAATGGCTTTGCATTGGGTCTTATTCCCTACGATATGCAAGGCGATTACAGAAATGAAATTACACGGGAAGAATTTTGCCGTCTTGTAGTAAGATTAATTGAAAAATTCAAGGGTATGGACATTAATAAATATTTAAAATCCGTCGGAATAAGTATAAATAAATTAGCATTTAAAGATACATCCGATTTAGATGTTTTAGCTGCAAATGCCCTCAACATTGTTAATGGACGTGGGGATGGAACCTTTGGGCCTAAGGATTCAATAACCCGTCAGGAAGCGGCGGTCATGCTTTATAGAATGTCAGATGCATTGGGGGTAGGAAAACCAAATAATTCGCCTATCCATTTTAATGACGCTTCATCTGTTGCACCATGGGCCTTTTCTTCAGTTGAATTTGTTTCTGCCATGCTAGATAATACAACCGGAAATAGAGTAATGGGAGGTGCCGGTAATAATAAATTTTTGCCTATCGCTACATATACAAAAGAACAATCATACCTCACAGTAGTCAGGTTATTTAACATAATTAGCAAGACTACTTAACATAATCAGCACTTCCGAGCCTGGCAAATTTTACAACGGCACAAAGATAAAGTCAGTATTTAAAACTGCTTGTTGCAGTG
>CAZEYH010000433.1:0-2866 GCA_964515895.1 uncultured Clostridiaceae bacterium
CAGGTATAAGTGTTTTATGCAGACAGGCCTGTTCTGATGTAAAAGTAGTGGATATCGGTATCAAAGAAGATTATGATTGTAAAGATATCATCAATATGAAAATAAGAAAAGGCACCTGGAATATTTCAAAGAGGTCTGCAATGACCAGGGATGAAGCAATAAAAGCAATAGAATCAGGTATAAGAATTACAGAAGGATTGGTTCAGGAAGGTTATGACGTTATAGGTACCGGAGAGATGGGAATAGGCAATACTAGTAGCAGCAGTGCAATAATAATGAGTTTTACCGGTTACAGTCCGAAACAGGCTGTCGGTAAAGGGACAGGCCTTACTGAAGAAGGGTTTGCTAATAAAAAGGACGTTATAAAAAAGGCAGTTGAAATAAATAAGCCTGATAAAAATGACCCCATTGATGTTCTTGCTAAAGTTGGAGGATTTGATATAGCAGCTCTTACCGGATGTTTTCTTGCTGCAGCTTGCTATAGGATTCCTATTGTAATTGACGGTATAATTTCTGCTGTTGCAGCAATGACAGCATGGAAAATAAATCCTTTGGCAAAGGAGTATATGATACCTTCTCATTGCTCTGCAGAACCGGGTTTTAATATTATCATGAAAGAAATGGGCATTACTCCCATATTAAATTTAAACATGAGATTAGGTGAAGGGACAGGCTGTGCACTTATGTTCCATATTATAGATGCTGCTTTAAATATTATTAATGAGATGGCTACTTTTGAAGAGATAGGGATGGTAAGTGATCACCTTGTAGATATTAGAGATTCTATAGTATGAAATTACATAACATATAACTTATAAGAGATTCTATAATATCTATAGTATAAAATTATCAATATAGACTTATGGAAAGTTGTACCATACGAGTGCAACATAAAAAAGTAGATAAAAATAAAGAACAGACAAATATTATGAGCATATAAAGAAGAAACAAAGAAATGTGAAGCAGGTATAAGGAGCAGGTATAGGGAGGTAAAAAATTCTTGGGGAAACTTGTATTTATAACCGGAGGGGCAAGAAGTGGAAAAAGCACTTTTGCAGAGAAAATAGCCGCTGAACGATTGGTAGCTGACGGGCAACAAAAAAATGTTCTCTATATTGCTACAGCAGTTCCCTTTGATGATGAAATGAAGTTGAGAATCCAAAAACATAAAGAAAGAAGACCGGCTAAATGGCAGACAGTAGAGGCATATAGAGATTTAGATAAAGTAATTGAGATGAATATAGAGGGGAAATCAGCAGTACTACTGGATTGTATAACAGTTATGATAACCAACTTGATGGTAGAAAGAAACCTTGACTGGGATAGGATGGAAGCTGAAGAACTCTATAGAATTGAAACGGAAATTGATTGTGAAATAAAGAAATTTATTGATATCGCAAAGAACAAGGAAGTACTTTTTATAGTAGTTAGCAACGAGATTGGCATGGGTTTAGTACCTGAATATACTATGTCAAGGGTTTTTCGGGATATAGCAGGTCGTGTTAATCAAAAACTTGCTGAGGCTGCAGATGAAGTTTTCTTTTGTGTATCGGGCATTCCGGTAAAAATAAAGTAGCAGTGAATAATTAATTACGTTAATGTTTATTCTGCCAATGGAAATGTAAATTAAGACAACTAATCAAAATTATACACTTGATGTAGACAGTTATGCGAACAGATAGTCAAATAGTTATGCAAATAGTTATGGAGGTAGTAATGAAAACAGTTATTAATATAGTTATTAAGATAGGTTGTGAGGAGTTATGAAAAGAACCGGAAAATCAATTATAGTAACAATTATAGCAATAACTATAGAAAAAATTATAAAGAGATTTATACTTATGCTTCAGTTTCTTACTACCATCCCAATACCTGTAAGAATAGATGCAGATGAGAGAGATTTAGGAGAAGGTCTTGTTTTTGCAGTGCCGGTGGGACTAATAATAGGTGGAATATTAGCAGCTTCTCAAAAAATATTTGCGTTCTTTCTTCCTCCAATGGTTATCGCAATATTGCTGAATATTGTGTACATCAGATTAACTGGTGGACTCCACCTAGATGGTCTTGGAGACACATTTGACGGTATTTTATCATACCGCTCCAGAGAAAGGATGCTGGAGATTATGAGAGATAGCAGGGTTGGGAGCAATGCAGTATTGGCATTAATGTGCATATTGTTTCTCAATACGGCACTTTACTATGAAGCGGGAGATTTTATTACAAAAATTCTGATTTTAATGCCTATAGCTGGTAGGATGGGCATGATAATAGGAGCAGGTATATCGAGTTACGCAAGGAGTGAAGGGGGGTTAGGTAAGGCCTCTATGGATTTCTGCAATACAAAGGAGATTATAATTGGCCTTATAATGTACAGTATAATTTTTGCTTGTTTTAGGAATCTTCAATTTGCAGTTGCGGGCTTAGCAGCTTGTATTTTCTCCATATTTATTGCAAAATACATTGGCAAAAAACTTCAAGGACTCACAGGAGATGTATTGGGAGCATTGTGTGAGATGACACAGACCTTTTTTATGCTCATGGTTTTTGCCTTGCTTAAGTCATGAGCGAACAAGAAAATTTGCATTATTGTTTTAGGTCACGAGCGAAGGAATTTTCTTGAAGTTGAGTATAGGCTGTAATAAATTTACGAAATATGAATAAACAGATGAAAGGGAGAACATGTATGGAACTGATTGTTATAAGACATGGCGAAACGGATGCCAATACTAAAGGTGCACTTTTGGGCTGGACAGATGCCGCTCTTAACGAACGTGGAATAGAACAGGCTAAAACAGCGGCAAAAAAACTGATGGAATTGAAAATTACCAATATTGATACTATTTTTTCTAGCCCATTAAAAAGGGCA
>CAZEYH010000434.1:0-2847 GCA_964515895.1 uncultured Clostridiaceae bacterium
CTCGGACACTTCCCTACACAAATTATATTACAGAATATTTTTGATAATGTCAATGGGAAAAATTATTAACAGATATATTTTTTAAAAATATATTGAGATATGGGCCGGGTTTTGTGTATAATAAATATGAATACAAGAATAAATATAAATATAAATATAAATATTAACAGGAAAGGAGAAAAAATATGGCTTTTTTTGAAAACATAGGTAAAAGGGTTAGCGAAGCTGCCCAGGTTGCTGCTAAAAAGTCCAGCGAGTTAGTAGAAGTAACTAAACTTAACTCTAGTATTAGTTCTGAAGAAAATAAAATTAGAGAATTATATCAACAAATAGGTAAAAGTGTATATCAAAAGTTTGTTATAGGAGAAGAAGTTATACCGGAAGTAAATGATGCCTGTTTAGAGATTCAAACCAGGGAAAAAACAATTGAAGACTTAAAGCAAAAAATTCTTGAAATCAAGAACATAAGGCTATGTGAGCAATGTGGTGCTGAATTGGACAGAGATACTGCTTTTTGCTCTAAATGTGGTGCAAAACAGGAGCCAATAAAGCCACCGGAACAGGCAGAAGAAAATGTTGAAGAGCAGAAAACTTCTCCTGGATTTTGTGGCTCCTGTGGTTGTGTTGTTGATGAGGGTTCTGCTTTTTGTTCAAATTGTGGAGCTAAAATTTAGTGTCAGCTTAATATCAACTTTTACGTTGAAAGCTGCTTTTAAAGCAGCTTTTTTTTGGGAACAAACACAATCAATCAAGAAATCTTATAGTACTGTTAGTACTGTATTGGCTACTATATTTTAGACAAACACTAAAAACACACCAAAAATTACCTTAGATAACTTAAAATGCCTTGTATTCAGTAAAGAATAATAGTATAATAAATTATAGAAGAACTTTGTTAAATAAAATAGTCTTCGTTAGGTGAGGCTACTATACAGATATACGCCACTGTTCAGAAACGTCGAAAGACGCCAATGAGTAAACAGGCATTATCGGATTAAGGTATTGCTTAATGTGGCTGACATAATTATGTCTACGCTGTATGGAGCTAAAGCTCAATGAGTGGAAGTTAATAGTATTGTAATGCAATAAACACTTTTCACTTATTTGGCTGAAGAGTGTTTTTTACTGTTTTTAATGGAGGGGGTGGTGATGGTTATGGATTCAGGGCCTATACCTGAGCGAAGTTTTTTCTGGAATAACTTGAATAATATAATTGTGCTTAAGTTCTACATGATGACATGCTATGCTGAATTTGTATATCGAAAAAATAAATATAGAGCCATGGCTATCACCATTGATAGATAAGTGGCTCTTTGTAAGGAGGGCTGCTCGATGAATGAAGTAATTACTAATCTTATTGCACAAGGCAAATTTTTTGATGCAAGAAATGAAATTGTTAAGATGAATGTTGTAGATATTGCACAACTATTAGAAGAATTAGACGAAGACAGTGTGCTGATGGTCTTTCGACTACTTCCTAAAGATATTGCTGTTGAAGTATTCACGTACATGTCTTATGAGCAGCAGCAATTTGTAATTGAATCTATTACTGATAAAGAGATAAAAAACATTATCGACAAATTATTTCTAGACGATACAATTGAACTTTTAGAAGAAATGCCGGCAAATATTGTAAAAAAGGTTTTAAAAAATACTAGTGATGCTAGGAGAAAGGTAATTAATCAGCTATTAAAATATCCGGAAAATTCTGCCGGTAGTATAATGACAATAGAGTTTGTAGATTTAAAGAAAGAAATGACAGTAAGGGAAGCTCTTGATCATATAAAGAAAACAGGGGTTGATAAGGAAACTATCGATGTATGCTATGTAATGGATAATAACCGAAAACTGGAAGGATCCATTCCTATCAGGAAATTGATATTGAGTAGTGAAGGGGTAATAATTGGGGATATTATGGATACAAGTGTTATATCTGTAAATACCCATGATGATCAGGAAGAAATGGCGGCACTATTTAAAAAATACGACCTTGTAGCAATGCCGGTTGTAGACCATGAAAATAGGCTTGTCGGTATTATTACAATCGACGATGTGGTAGATATTATTGAAAGAGAAGCCACCGAAGACTTTCATAAGATGGCAGCTATGGCACCGTCCGAAGAAGAGTATCTTAAGACAAATGTTTTTACTCTAGCAAAGCATAGGATTATCTGGTTATTAATACTAATGATTTCTGCAACTTTTACAGGCAGAATTATAATGAAATACCAGAACTTACTTGAATCTGTAGTTGCGCTGACAGCTTTTATACCAATGTTAATGGATACAGGAGGCAATGCGGGTTCTCAAGCATCAACACTAATAATCAGGGGTCTAGCATTAGATGAGATAAAACTGAATGATATTTTAAAAATTATATGGAAGGAATTACGAGTTGCTCTTATTGTAGGTATAGTTCTAGCTGCGGCTAACTTTATAAGAATTTATTTTTTTGTAGAGGCGGATATTTTGATAGCAATTACAGTTAGCATTAGTATAATATTTACTGTAGTTCTCGCAAAAGTAGTAGGGGGAGCTCTACCTATAATGGCAAAGAAACTTAAAATGGATCCGGCTATTATGGCAGGTCCCCTTATTACAACAATAGTAGATGCGATGGCACTAATGGCATACTTTGGTGTAGCAAACTGGCTATTAGGGCTAAAGTAAGGAGTTTCACTTGTATTGCGTAGGTGTAAGACACAGGAAAAAATTCTACTGCTTGTTATACCGGAAATTAAAATAGCGAAAATAGCGTAAGTATATTTCTCTTATAAAGGGACAGACACACAGACATACTTACGCTATTGCCTTAAAAAACGATGCTTGCCATATTTCTCTTTAAAT
>CAZEYH010000435.1:0-2841 GCA_964515895.1 uncultured Clostridiaceae bacterium
TTTTTGTCTCAAACCATATTTCTTTTCTATAGCTTTTCACAATAACACCTCCATGAAAGTATATCCCTATTATATCGTTCCAATTAAATTGAAACAAGTTTATCATTCAGAGTTGTAGAGATTCAGAGCAGAAAGAGGATTATATGTTTAGCAAATATGAAAAAATCTTCAAATCAAAGGCTTGAGTGAATTGATAAAGTACGCTACAATAATAACAGCGACTGTTCCAATTTTATTAATATATCTGTTTATACATAAGTACTTTGTAAAGGTCATAATGATCGGAACTGTTAAGGGTTGAGTGCGACATGCTAATTAGAGTTGATTGTAATATGCTAATTAATAGAAATCGGAATTAAGTTAATAATCTTGCAATAGCAAGTAAAATAAAATAATAGGGAGGATTAACATCATGTCAAGCAGAAAAGATACAATCAGTGTTGCTGTTGCCGGGGACATCTGTATGAGAAATCTAATTGACCGCATGAATATTGAGTATTCACGTACTGTGTTAAGTGAGATACAGCCAATTTTAGATAGTGCAGATATTCGCCTAATAAACCTCGAAAATGCAGTAATTGAGGATGGCACACCTATTTACAAATCGGGTCCGCCATTAAAGGCACACCCTAAAAATCTTGTTTTTTTACAGCAAGGACGTTTCGATTGTGCAATACTTGCCAACAATCATGTAGGTGATTATGGTGAAGAAGGAGTTTATTCTACCCTTAATTCCCTTGATGAGGTAGGAATAGCTCATGTTGGTGCTGGAAAAAACCTTGATGAGAGTTATACCCCATGGTACTTTGAAGCAAATGGATGCAAACTAGCAGTTATTGCTATATGTGAAAATGAATTTGGAATTGCTGAGGCAGATAAGGCTGGTACTGCAGGCTTTAACATGTATCGCGTACTACATACGATAAAAAAGGCAAAAAAATGTGCTGACTTCGTCATGGTTATAATGCATGGTGGAAATGAGCACAACCCAATTCCCAGTCCTGGTGTCGTCTCACGATATCGTACATTTGCCGACCTTGGCGCAGATGCCGTTATAGGCATGCATCCACACTGTGTACAAGGATTTGAGATTTATAACAATACTCCTATAGTTTATAGCACTGGTAATTTCCTATTTTCCAAATTTGGAGCTGATGATTCCCAAAGTCCGTGGTACTATGGATATGTACCGTTTATCACATTTAGAAAGGGAGAACCGGCTGCTCTGGAAATAATACCCTATCGTTATGATGAGAACTGTACGCTCATATCTCCATTTAAGGGCGAAAAAAAGGATGCAATGCTTTCATATCTAGCAGAAATTTCTGAACCACTTAAGGATGAAGATCTGCTTAAAAGATTTTTTATGGGATGGTGTATCATCTCAGGTATACCACATGCCAAATATATGATATACAAACCGGAGTATTTCGATGAACAGGAACATCCGACAGGTCATCCGTTGCTTGCTATTCGCAATATGTATACTTGTGAGGCTCACAACGAATTGATGACTGTGTTCTTCAAAATGATTGCCGATGGCAAGAAGGAAGTAGGTAGCTCAATGGTTGATGAGATTAGGCGTCTTCAAAAAATGCCTGTATAAATCAATGTCCAGCTGGATGAGCTGTGCACTGGGGGCGGTTCCGTTTGCATCTTGTATTATATGCAATTAAATGGATGCAAGGAGAACTGTCCCCAGTGTATTTTTCTCAGCCCAATAGTGATAAAAAGTGACAAAACAGGACTGTTCCCAAAATTCCAAAACTCGCAAATTCCTTATAATGGCAACTTAAATATTTCAAATTTGGGCAATACTATTAAAAAACGGAATTTAAAACTAAATTTTAGGGAATGGTGAGTATTAATAATGGATTTAATGATTACACCTACATATTTGGTTTTGGTAAGTATGATTGTTTTTCTTGCTCTGTTATTATTCTCTGATACAAAGGGAAGAAAGAGAGAGGTAGAAATCAGTGATGCTATCCTTACCCCTGATGATTTAAAAAATCATGCAATTGGTATAGCGAGAAATCAAATTGTAAAAAGAAGTCCGCGGGCATTAAATTGGCTTATTTCAAGAATGAATAGTAATTATAAATTGATTCTTGAAGCCTATAGGATCTTAAATGAAGATGTACAAAAGAATCTATTCGTACCACCGGCAGCAGAATGGCTGCTTGATAATTTTTATGTTATTGAAGAAGAGTTTAACGATATTAAACAAAATATGCCGAGGAAGGGCTTTGCGAGGCTTCCGGTTTTAAAAACCGGATACTTAAAAGAATATCCAAGAATATTTGCTATAGCATTGGAGATTGTTTCTCACACCGATGGAAGAATAGATGAGAGCACGATTACAGGTTTTATTGAGGCATATCAGACACAAAAAGTACTTTCATCTGAAGAACTTTGGTCATTAGCAATAATGATACGTATTTCACTAATAGAGAAGTTGAGACAAATGTCTGCAAAAATGCTGGAAACAAGAAAACAATGGCGAAAAGCAGAGGAAATGGGAGAGTTGATAAACCATAATGAGAACAAGGTCAAGGAGGAAATATTATGGTTTGTTAATGAATATTTTAAGAATGGAGGAAAGATATACTCTTCATTTATTGAGCACTTGGTAAAAAAACTAAAAAAACAAGGTGATAAAGCTTTACCATTAATTAGGTTTATTGATAAAAAGTTAGACGACCAAGGAATTAAATCTGACGATGTAGTGACCTTTGAACATCAGATTCAAGCAGCACTCCAAGTATCTATAGGAAACTCTCTAACAAGTCTTAAATTTGTACAATCTGTGGATTGGAATGATGTATTTGAATCTCTTAG
>CAZEYH010000436.1:0-2824 GCA_964515895.1 uncultured Clostridiaceae bacterium
TAATCCTTTTTATATTGACCTACTATTTCCCCTAAATCGTCTAACCAAATTCTTTATGACACTATAGTTTTCATAATAATCAATATTGTATGTAACCTCACTTTCCCTAGGTATAATCATAACACCTAGATTATTAATACCTTTAGGATAACATTTATATTCATATTCCTTCTTTTTTCCATATGCATCAACAGCATCTATCCAAATAAAAGTAGGAAAATCTCTTAATGCTTCAGTTATCCCGTCTTCTGTTTGCACATCCTTTCCGTTAATACTCAGTATAATATCTCCTCTTTTCATCCCTATTTTAAAAGCATGACTTTCTGGAGGAACATCCAAAACTCTAACTCCTCTTCTCACCGGTACAAACATAGGTGTACCATGCCTCTCACGATATCGGCTATATAATACTATAAACTCATGAATTGCTATAGCGAAAACAGCTCCTATAATCTTAAAAAAATAAATATACCTAGAACATATAGCTATAAGAAAAAGTATTACACTATACAATAAAAACTGTATTCCCATTTCCCGGCTTTTTTTATCAGGCTGTTTTGTAATTGCTATATCAGTATAACATAAAACTGAAATGGCACAATCGAGTCCCAAAGCAGCTATTGTTCCTGTACCTGCTATTTCTGGATTGAAAAGTGTCCACCAGTTAACTTCAATACTCTCTTTAATAATATTGCCATATTGTTGAGTAATAAATGTAAGAAAAATAATTGGTACAGGCCAGAACCTTTTTGTAAGAAAAGCACCGGCAATTCCGGTATCATATTTTATATAAACAGGCATACAATCCTTTCCTGCTCCCACTAGTACCAGTATGCCTTCGAAAAGATGGACTATAGCTATTAAAGCAAGTAAATGTGTAACATTAATTCCCGGTAAATGAAAAACAATGCTTATTAACGCAAGTAATCCTGCAGCATAAGATAGGCAAATAAATCTTATATTAAAAAGCATCAAAAAAGCCATAATCATAAGTAAATATTCAAAAACCTTGCTATCTAATGTAATACCTATTGAAACCATTATGAAACCGGCTATAAAACCTACTACTATTCCAAAAAATATAGTCTCTTCAAATATTTCCCAAAGACTTTTAAGAAAATTAGTATTATGATCAGTGTTAAGTTCCCTATGCCTTTCATACTGTGTTTTTATAAGCAATATAATAATTATATATACAGGAACAAGCTTATAATTAAAAATAAGGGATGAAAGTAGTTCCCGGGCTACATAGGAAAGTATTGTTAATATAGGCAAATTACTCAACTCCAGTTGTATTCAAATTAATAGTATTTTCAGTTTGATTATAGCATACTTTATCCTTCAATTTCCACCCATTCCACATAACAAGAATCCAATTTCATTGTAATCTCTTTTTTCTCTTCCATTAAATCTTGAAGACGCTTATAATCGCTTGCCCATTCCTCCATTTCCTTTTCTATATCTCTTATCTTTTCTTCAAGAAAGCCAATATCCTTTTCAAGCTCACGCATTTTAGCTGCAATTTGCCGTTCTTTCTTTGGGTTCGATCTACTCTGGCTATCAGATATATTATCAGAGGCCATTTTTATATTATCTTTAGCCTTCTTATTGCTATCGTTTTTTTCTGCAATTTGGGACGCAACCAAAATATTTGTTTTTGTCTTCCACTTTTTATAATCAGTATACGTTCCGGTAAAATCTAATATTTTCCCATCATCCATGTCCCATATTCTTGTAGCAAATGTATTTATCAAGTATCTATCATGAGAAACAAATATTAAAGTGCCTTCAAATTTAGCAATAGCCTCTTCCATCCACTGTCTTGAAGCAATATCAAGGTGGTTTGTCGGTTCATCAAGAATAAGAAGATTTATATAATTATCCATTAAAATACATAACTTTAGCCTACTTTTTTCTCCACCTGATAGATCTTTAACCTGTTTAAAAACTTCTTCTCCTTTGAAATGCCATACTGCAAGTCTGTTTCTTGCCATCTCTTCACTCATTTCAAGCCGGTATCTTACAGTATCTAGAATTGAAAGTTCCGGTTCATCAAAAGTAACTAGCTGGGGAAGGAAAACATAATTAATGCTTGCACCTATTCTAACAAATCCTGAGTCTGGTATTTCTTCACCTGTAATCAGCTTTAAAAGAGTAGTCTTTCCACAGCCATTACGGCCTATAAGAGCAATTCTATCTCCTCTACCTACAATAAGATTAAGATCATTAACTATAATTCTGTCGTTATATGCCTTAGTAAGACCTTTAATTAAAACTACATCACTACCGGAAAATTTAGTTTCTTTAAATGAAGTACTTAAACCTTTCTCTTTAAAAGGTTTTTGAATTTGTCCCATTTTTTCAATTCTCTTTTCCATAGAGAAGGCTCTTCTATGGAGTGAAGGGTTATCTGCCCTTCTTGCCCAATCGTGCATTCGTTTTGCAGCTTCTTCAAGCTGTCTGATTTTCTTTTGCTTCTGCTCATACTGTTGAAGTTTCTGTAAATACCGTTCTTCCTTTTCCTTTACATAATAACTATAATTTCCTTCATAAAATTCTGCTTTACCATCTACAATTTCAATAATTTTTTTAACTATTCTATCGAGAAAATACCTATCATGAGATATCACTAAAACAGTGTTCTTGTACTGAATAAGATAATCTTCCAACCACTCAACCATGTTTATATCAAGGTGGTTTGTAGGTTCATCCAATAATAATATATCCGGATTTTCGAGGATAATCCTTCCAAGATTAACTCTGGTTTTTTCACCCCCACTTAACTGAATAAATAACCTTTCCTGCATACTTTCGTCAATACCCA
>CAZEYH010000437.1:0-2818 GCA_964515895.1 uncultured Clostridiaceae bacterium
AATGGTAACTCATATCCATTCATATGAGGTGGAGACAAATATATTCTTTTATTCGAGTTCACTTAAATCATCCTCTATCAAATCTTTCTAATTAATAAGTATTATAGTGAATCAATTTTTGTACCAATTATTTGAGCAAATACTTTTGAACAAAAATTAAAGAGCATCTATTCTCTCATTTATTTAGAGTATTATATATCATTTTATAATATGCCAAAATATTTTAATTTTTCGAGAATTATATAAATTGTGGGTTGAATACTGCAAATAAATCTCTTTACAATAAAAATTAATTTTAGTAGTAACACGATTTATATTTACACATATTATGTTAATGGAACATATCATGCATTAAGAACAAAGGGGAGGGAGTATTGTTGTGTTAAGTTTTTTTATTTTTTTCTTATTATTCATTGTTCCCGGATGCATTTCAGTATTAGTATATAAACTTATAAGCCGCTATAAGATAAGTAGCTGCTGCGTGTGTATATGTGCTGCCTTAATTCTCGACTTGCTAATTCTTATTATTAATTTAGTAGGGTTATACATTTTTAAATGCATACACACTCTCGAACAACTTAAATGTTATTTTAATTGTTTGAGCTTTACTTCAAAATATGCAATTTTAAGTATAATCGTTGGTATTGTAATTGCTGCTATTATTGGTTTAATTCAAAGGTTGTGGTTTTTGAAAAAACATTATGGATGTCATCATAAAGGGTACAAACGTGAAAATAAATAAAAATATATGGGAGCAGACGGACAAAAATTATTAATTGCCTATAATTTAATCATTATGATAATTTTTATTCCATTAGTGGTGAAATATTTGAAAATAGCGACCATGTTGTCTGCTCCGCTTCTTCTGTAGGTTCTTCCGAAACAGGATCAAAATCAATGCCGTTAATATAGTAGTCATACACAAACTTTTTGATTTGTACCATATTGCTTGTTTCATAAAATTAAACAAGCAGGATCATAAGAGAAACAAATACCCTGTTCCAACCATCAGCACATTGCTGATGCTGTGCATGAACATCGGATATACAATACTGCAACTATCTTGATATGCTTTGCCTTGTATAGTGCCTAACACAAAAGCATAGAACAGCCGAAAGTAATTCACTTCGATGGTAAACGGGAATATGGACCATTTCATATGTGCAATTGCAAACAAGAAAGAGGCTATAATTGTTTCTAAAGTAATGCCCCGCTTTAATTTTACACTCTTCCCCAATACATGCACGAGCATTGTAATGGGGAGCGCCCGATACAGAATCTCTTCAGCAGGCCCGCTTAAGAACAATTGAAAGCCCAGTGTTCCAAGAATATTGTTTTGGTTTAGTGGGAAGTCATATACCGGCAACATATTATAGATTAGCATAAGTATATGGCAAACAAGCGTAACCCCTGCAAATATAGCAGTATATTCTGCAATAAACTTCAACCCTTTTTTCCTGTCACCAAGACCGAAACCGAAATCAACTTTCAACAGCTTGCTTAGTATTATAATTACAACCAGGGCAATCAGAATTTCAGTTATATGGTGAATAGAAACCCATGCAAAGGCTTTATAGGGGTCAAACCTCTCGTAGGGGAGTAAATCAGCGACGATCCTCCCCACCTTACTTAGTACTTCTTGAAAAACGAGCAACAGCAAAATCATGATCCCGTATAACAATATTTTTTTCTGGTCGGTTCGTTTCTTTTCCATTTTCATAATACCTCTAACCCCACGGGCTCGCTTTTTCAATGACCTTATATATTCTTCATTTACTTTCTCGCATAAACAAAAATCCCTTATACCGTCATCTATGATTTTATTGAGGTTCTTATTTTCATAACAATATAAATCCATTTTCTCACCTTCTTTCATAATCCAATTGTCAATGAAATTTCAGCAGTATCTTTCTGTTCTGTACAAATATTGACAAGAACTTTACAACAGTCTCCGGCCATTAAAGTACTATCAACAGCTATGCTTCCGGCATCGGTTTTGCTTGTGGCCGTGATCATGGCGAACATGGGATCTAGGCACCATCCATTGCAAGGATTTGCTCCTCCCATTTTTTTGGACAGTGCGCATAACTTGCATGAAACTGCAGTAGCGATATAGCCGTCATCTGTTTTTTCCACAAACCAGTTTGCACAACCATAAATTTCTGAAAGCTTGCAAAAAACATCCTCAACGGTTTCAATGCCAAGCTGTTGATTCAAAAAGGGCGCTGTTTGTGCCTGCCTTTCTTTTCTTCTCTCTACAATTTTGTCAAGTACCCCTAGTTTTTCATAATTGTTTATAGTCTCTGCTAATGATGCGGCATAGGTGTTTTGCAATAATGAGAATCTTTTCTCAATATCCATTTTTCATCTCTCCTTTAAATATATTATTTGTTTTAACGTTCGTTAAGTAACGAATAAAATAAATATTAGCATTCGCAAATGACAAAAATCTATTTTCAAGTTTTTTCTTCAACTGCGGAAAACTAATCATTCGCACATTCGCACCCACAAAGAACGATTGAAATCTCTTCTCGGATTTCTTCTTCAGATAAAAACCGATTTTTAACAATAATATTTTGTATTAGTGTTTCCAATAGATGTATTAATGTTCGTACGATTGCGATATCATTAATCCCACCTTTCAGATGTGGCTTTATTATCTCATAATGTCGTGGGAGTATAGTCTTTTCCCATTTATCCATTATTTCCATTAGTTCGCTATCACCATCAAAGGCCAAATAAACTTTAATTCCAAGCCGGTATACTTTTTTATCATAGCTGCTTAGGTAGTTCAGATCATATACAAACTTTGTATAAA
>CAZEYH010000438.1:0-2810 GCA_964515895.1 uncultured Clostridiaceae bacterium
CAGCATCTTGAGAAAAATATTTTACTCCGCATCCAAAATCTCCAGACCATTCATCTACCATTGCTCCGGTGTTAAAATCTACAGGTACAAAAGCCAGCTCATTCAACCATCCGGTCAAATTGCCATGTTTATCAACATATCCCCCTGCTTCACTGGTACCCATAGCTATTCCCAGTACATTAGTATCATCCAATTCCATAGCTCCTGCCAAAGCAGTAACGTCTCCATCATTTGCTACCTCAAGAGGTACATCTCCCATTTCCTTTTGTATATCTAGAAAAAGATTCTTTACTTTTTCATCAAAAAGATTATCCGGAACTTTTATAAATAAAGAAGCTACCATTACTCGATTATTAATATATATACCTGCAGCACTGACACCTATGGCATCAACTTTAGGCAGGTGAGCTGCTGCTGTTTTAATGGCTGTATAAATTTCCTTATAATGATATTCAGGATTTGTTTCAGTTTTAGGATGCCAGATTACCTCTTCACTATATACCGGTTCTCCATCAATAACTGCAGCAACTTTGCGATCGCTCCCGCCTGCATCAAAACCTATGCGATTGCCTTCTAAATGACGTCCTATAGGCTTTGTTTCCTCTTTAGATGAAGGCACATTTTCAATATCTGTTACTTCTACAGCAAAAGGTCTTTCATATACCCTACTCATAAAATTAGCATCAAATTCTCTAATACCGCCAGAAGAATATGCTTTCCTAATATACTCTCCTATACTTTTAGGTCCTCCAATTATTACTTTCCATCCACCACGAATCCATAGAAGAGTTTTTACAAGACGTTCTACATAAAAGAAATTTTCCGTGTCCATTCCTGACCCTTCTTCAAAAACCTCAGTGTCATAGGTAGATATGAGACCATCACTACGTTCTATGGCAATACGCAACGGTACGCCTTTTCCTGATTCAGTAACAGCTTTACAGAATGCACGATTTGCAAGCACTGCAGGTTTAAAATGCTTATCCAATACCGGGATATATAAAGGATTAATTTTAATTTTCTCAGATTTCATAATGTCCTATCCTCCTTTGTGTAAAATAATTGTAATCATATCACAGCATTTAGCTGTAATAATTAATTACTATGGTTTACAAATATATTAAAATACATCGGCCTAAAAGTCAACAAGGGGTAAATATCCTAAATACCCTCGAGTAGCAAATAAAAGAGGAGGCTTATTATTACCTCCCCCCAATTTGTTTCAAAATCAATTCTGTTTTATATTTCTATTTTCTACCTTCCATTATAGATATTTATTTAATTTCAACTGTTGCACCAACATCCTTGAATTTAGCTTCTAATGAAGCTGCTTCTTCTTTAGATACATTCTCTTTAACAGTATTTGGTGCACCATCTACAAGATCCTTAGCTTCTTTAAGCCCTAATCCTGTAATTTCTCTTACAGTTTTTATAACTTTAATTTTTTCTTGTCCTATTTCTTTCAGTACTACTGTAAACTCTGTTTTTTCTTCTTCAACTGGTGCTGCTCCTCCATCTGCCGGTGCTGCTGCAACTGCAACCGGTGCTGCTGCAGAAACCCCAAATTCATCTTCTAGAGCCTTTACCAGCTCTGATAACTCTAAAACAGTTAAATTCTTTACCTCTTCAATTAAACTTGCTATTTTTTCACTAGCCATTATTATATACCTCCATTAGATTTGTTTTTGTTAATTTTTCTGTGCAATCCATTATGCACATTTATTTATCATGCACTTTCCTTTTTTTCTGCAATTGCATTTAAGGCCACTACCAAACCTCTTATATTTGCATTTAATACATTCACAAAGCCTGTTATTGGAGAATTTAACCCTCCAAGGACTCTTGAAATTATTACTTCTCTTGAAGGAAGATTTGCAATCTCTTTAATTTCAGCTATATCTACTATTTCTCCTTCAACTACACCTGCTTTTATTTCAAGTTTATCGAACTTTCCTGCATATTCATTCATTATCTTAGCAGGTGCTACCGGATCAATATCACTATAAGCTATAGACGTAGGACCTACAAGATAAGAATTTAAGTCTTCAAACCCCATTTCACTAACTGCAAATCTAGTTAATGTATTCTTTACAACCTTGTATTCAACACCTGCATTGCGCAAGGCCCTTCTCATTTCGGTATCCTGTTCTACTGTAAGCCCACGATAATCTGCAATAACAATTGCTTTTGCAGAAGAAAGCTTTTCTACCAATTCATTAACAATTCCCTTTTTCTTATCAAGTACTCGTTCACTTGGCATTTTACTATCTTCACCTCCCTATAATTTTGCTTTAAACAAATAAACCCTCCACATGTACCAAAGACACATGAAGGGTTATTGACCACGATAAATCAATTAGCTTCACCTCGGCGGGATGACACATAATGTCTATTATGCTTAATTTAAAGCACCTGCTGTCTATGGTAAAGTAGTTATTTACTTGTTATTGCTCTCATTTCTATATATTTTTCTTTTCAACCTAGAGCCTTTAAAGGATTTATTTTAATCCCGGGGCCCATAGTTGATGATATTACAACACTTCTTAAATATTGTCCTTTTGCTGCCGTAGGTTTGGCTCTTATTACCGCTTCAACTAATGTACGATAGTTATCCATTAATTTATCAGAACCAAAAGAAACCTTTCCAATAGGACAATGGATAATATTTGCCTTATCTAATCTGTACTCAATTTTACCTGCCTTTATATCTGAAACAGCTCTTTCTATATCCATAGTTACTGTACCGGCTTTAGGGTTAGGCATTAAACCTTTAGGTCCAAGTATTCTTCCTATTTTCCCTACTACTCCCA
>CAZEYH010000439.1:0-2806 GCA_964515895.1 uncultured Clostridiaceae bacterium
CCCCTTATGAAGACTTTGCTTAGATCATTTATATCAAGTAGCTTTGAATGACCATGTCCGAATTCGACTGTATTTGATCGGAAATTCTTTGAACGAACTCTCATCTAGAACCCCCCTCATGAAAACACGTAGTGTCAAAGATAACACTACTAAATTGTTCTTTAATCCTTTCGTAGTGGGAGTTTATACACAAAAAGGTGACACCCCCCCACTTGTGGTATAATGTAGTCGTCAAAACAACATTTCACAAGGAGTGATGTCACCTTGACTACTATTATACCTTTTTTGCTGCTGTACATTCAAGTACTCGAAAACATGGTTACGCTACTTTTTGCCCTACTTATTCGCTTTTCTCCGGTTAGGCCGCACTCCGACCAGCTGTACAAGCCTTACAACAAGTTCCAGGTGGATCCGATGCCGGTGATCAAGACCATCGAGATTCAAGATTATCGCGAGTTGCTTGATGCTCACGTGCAAAAGACAGGCAAGATTCTCAAGCCTATTCAACGTCGTAAGCCCAGCACAGTGCCTAAAAATCTAATTTGCCCCCATTGCCAAGCACCACATCAGTACATCTACGACAATAATGGTGGCCAAGGTCAGTTCCAATGCAAGGTGTGCGGCTCGTGTTTTGGTAAAAAGGAGAAGAAGCTAAAGAGCATTTCGTTCTTCTGCCCCTTCTGTGGCCACACACTCGAACGCATAAAGGAGCGTAAACAGTTCAACATACATAAGTGTACCAATGATAGATGCTCTTTCTACCTGGACAACCTTTCAGCTCTCTCGAAAGAAGAATACCAGCTGTATCTAGAAGAGCCGTTTCGTCTTAAGCTGCGTTACATCTACCGAGAATTTATCGTAGATTTCAAACCTTTGCAGAAAACGGTTCACATGCCCAAAGTCCAAGACTTATCTCGAATCCATGCCTCTTCGCACACAATGGGACTAATCTTGACCTACAACGTCAATTTTGGCCTGTCAACCAGGATGACAGCGGCTCTGATGAAAGAAGTACATGGTTTGAAAATCTCTCATGGCACTGTCAGCAATTATGCCAATGCCGCCGCCGTTCTAGTTAAGCCCTTCGTTGATACCTTTGATTACAAACCCACCAACAACCTCTGTGGAGATGAGACTTACATCAAAGTTAAGGGCAAATCGCATTACGTGTATTTTGTGATGGACGCTGTCAAGAAAAACATCTTAGCTTATCCTGTTTCGGCTACACGAGATACCTTTGCAGCAATCAGGGCTCTCGATGATTCTCTTTCTAAGTTCAAAGAAATCCCCGATGATCTCAACCTAGTCTTCGATGGTAATCCAGCCTACCTTTTAGCTCAGCATTTTTTCGCCCAACATGACATCCATTTTGACATGAACCAGGTAATTGGTCTTAAGAACGAAGATCCGGTGTCTACCGAATACAGATGGCTAAAGCAAATCATTGAACGATTAAACCGCACATTCAAACACAACTACAGGCCTACCAACGGCTTTGGTAGTGAAACTGGCTCAGTCTCGTTCGTTACTCTCTTTGTAGCGTATTTCAACTTCCTACGGCCACATTCATCACTGGAAAAGAGAGTTCCAGCATTAGTGCCCGAGCTGGATAGGTTACCTAACATGCCAGCAAAGTGGCAGAAGCTCCTGGAGCTATCTCAAGAGTGCATTTTAAAACACCAAACTGCTTGCTAAAGCACTAATCGCAATCAACGGACAAGCCTACAAGGCTTACCTCTCGCGCCAAATTCCAATCCTAATCGCCTTCTTTTCGCTTCTTGATGCCCAGACTACACGGAAAACAAGAGCTGATTATTGGAATCAGATTTGAGTTCGGTCTTTTGCCACCTACTTGATCGCGAAAAGCTAGTTTTTCATAGAACTTTTGACACTACCTTATTATGACTCTAGTTTACCATTTATAGCGCTTGCTAGCAATGAAAAACCCCCGTTACGGGGGTTTGAGTTTACATGGTCCACTGCAGTTTGGGAAAATCTGTATTAAATATGGCGTTGAGAAATTCTGTAATATCTGCTATGGGCACAACGCTCAAGTCATGTGATTGTTCGGAAATTTCATCCCAATTCTCTTGGGGAATGTAGACGGTTTTAACGCCGGCCTGTTTCGCCCCATAGATCTTTGGATGAATACCGCCAATGGCTTTCACTTTACCTCTAATAGAAATTTCTCCGGTAACTGCAATGTCCTGTGGAATAGGCAGACCCTTTACCGCACTGATAATGGCAGCTAAAATGGCCACACCAGCAGAAGGGCCGTCAATATTGCCTCCCCCAACTACGTTTACGTGTATGTCGTAAGCGTTTAACTCTTCTCCTGTTATGGCGCGAAAGACAGAAGCGGCATTGAACACACTGTCTTTGGCCATGGAGCCAGCAGTATCGTTAAACCGAACTACACCTTTCCCCGGTTCTTTACTGGGAAAGGCCACTGCTTCGATCTCTAATACAGAACCCAAATAACCACTTACACCCAACCCTAAAATACGGCCCACTTCCTTAGTGGATGAAGCCTTGGCACCCATATAAGAACTTAATCGAGCAGATTGAATCACTTCCTGTACATCCCTTACGGTAATGAAGACACGATCCTGTTTCGCATCATCGTATCTTTGGTAAAGAGCTGTGCTGTAAGCATCAGCCAGCAGCCGAGTGGCTTTTCGCCCCTCAATGGTATATTCTGCGATTAACGATGCTACGCCCTCTTCCAATTCTGCCTGCAGGCGTTCAGCCGTAGACTCTACAATCTCTACAATATCCCTAGGTGTTAATGGATCAAAGAATACTT
>CAZEYH010000440.1:0-1629 GCA_964515895.1 uncultured Clostridiaceae bacterium
CTGATGATGTATCTTGCATAGTGCTTGAGGATGTTGCTTGTTGGGTATCTGTTGCCAACTCTGTACCATTGCTCTTGAAGAACGCAGCTGTTTCAAAACCTTTTGTCCATTTTAGTTTAACCGGTCCTGTAAAGCCTTTTGCGCTTATATCCAGTTGTTTTGCATCAAACATTAAAGGTTCATATTTATATTCTATTCCGTTTATGAATACCAGCGGTGAATAACCGTCAGTGTTCCTAACTGCTTCATCCGGATACCCCGGTTTAATTACAGGAGTTTCAGTATATATATTCGTTACTTCAGCTTCCACGAGTTTTAGACGTGCCAAATTATCCATTACCACAAACTGATATTTGCCATTCTTTGTTACCTCTTTTTCAGTTTTTCCCGAGTTGTTTATAACAGTAAATATTTCATCTGATGTAATAGATATTTTTACAGGTTTATTTGTCGGCTTATCTGTACTGTAATTAATTTTTATATCGATGTTGCTCCGGTTAAGCCTCAAAAACTGCATATAATCAACAGTTGCTGTAATGGATGCCTCATTACCCGCAGCATCCTGGACTGTGAAAACATGCTGTCCATTATCCTTGAATACATGCTTGAGTTCTTCACTCTTAACCGGCCATATCATTTCATCGGATCTTACAATTGCAATAACACTGTTATTATATAAGTCGCTTATATAATCAACCCGGATCTTAGGAGGTATTCTATCTATGTTGTCAACCTTCGCAGCAACTTCTGTTGTACGCCCTGCTTCATTTTCAAAAGTGAATTCCCATTCCCCGTTGTCCATAGCATCAAAGCTATACTTGCCATTTTCAAATGCAAGCTTTATATTACTATCCTTAAGTTTAACACCCTCACCGGGTACGAGAGTCACTTTTACAGCATCCTTTGTAGGAAGCTTATTGCTGTATAAAACCTCTACTGTGGGAACAGATGTATCTATTGTACTTACTTCTGCAAGAGCACGACCATAGTTTCCTGCTTCATCATAAAATTCAAATACAAATTGTCCTTTTTCCTTAAAGACATAACTACTGCCTCCACCATTATTAGCAATTGTAACCTTTCCTCCACTATTATCCCAAAGCTCAATATTAGCTGTCACAGGTCCTTTTATCCAATCATCCGCCGTGTAGGTTATCTTCCCCCTTGGCGATATCAAATCTAAATCAGCCTGACTGTTCATGCTCGTTGATGCCAGCAAAGACATTGTGTAATGCATTTTCTCCATAGGCATGGTATAGTTGAGTTCCCTAAAAGACACAGTGTTGTTTAATTTACCCTTAAGATCTGCAAGTTCTACCGGAATCGAAGTCACATTATCCACTAGTTCAGGATCTACAATATGATTAACTCTTACAGAATACTTCCCATCATCCACATGATAATATATTAAGCCATTTGTATCAGAATTTACATCGGTTATAAGCTTCACTTTGTAGATATCTAAGTATTGTCCGGCTTCATCTAAAGCACTAATTAATTCAGAATTATATAATATGGGTTCGTCTTCACTTATTTCTTCATGAATTACAGTGCCACTAGATATATCCCATGAGCATATACACCCTGTAAGAATTGAGATTCTATCATTTTCCATGAGATATTCAATTA
>CAZEYH010000440.1:1729-2788 GCA_964515895.1 uncultured Clostridiaceae bacterium
CATATACACCCTGTAAGAATTGAGATTCTATCATTTTCCATGAGATATTCAATTAAGCCCCCATCATCTTCCCAAAGCACTATACGCCTATCATAATCTCCATATTCATTATACCGGTTATCTTCGCTATATTGGTCATTTCCCATGTCATATTCCTCAAAATCAGTAGGAGCTTCAATGATTATTTCAACCTCCCCGGAGGTTACTGATTTATAAGATGATATACTAACCGTGCCCTTATATTTATTACACAATTCGCGATATACATCGAGTGAATAATCAACCTCTTCGCCATCTATCTCCTCTATATACGAAAGGATCTCCGGAAAATCCCACTTTGCAATCAACGTGTGTTTTTCTTCATCACCATTTTCTCCATCGCCATAGGAGTATCTAAAGTCATAAGTAGCAGTATATGCCTCTTTAGGATTCTCACGCTCCAAATCTCTTTCAAAATCATAATATACCAGTCCGTCTACAGTTATAGGACATTGTGATACAAGGAAAGCTCTTATTTTCCCTTCCTCTTCACCTGAATAAACCACATATGGTTCTATATATTCGCTAACCATATTAAAAGGATTTGATTTAAAGGTCCCAATGTTCCCTGCAGCATCTACAGCCTTGACATACAGGTACCATATTCCGTCAACACCTGACAATCTTACAAATCCATTATCCGGTACGTCCTTCCAACCATCATCGTCATCGGGCGGCGATTCCTCACTCGACCACCATATATATTTCCCTTCTGTAGGCAATGCATCATTAAATGTAATTTGGGTAGAAACACTTTCAACTTCGCTCACATTGCCATTAGGACTGATTTCTATTTCAGGAGCAACAGAATCAATAGTATATGACCTTGTAGCCACTTCTGTATTTCCCGATGAATCGGATGCCAGTACATGAAGATACCAAGTTAAAGCGATATTGGTAGCTAATTCATCCGTTTTGGATACTGTACTGCCATTACTTATTGTTTGCCATTCACTGCTTTGTATGTCCTTCCAGTTCCTTTCAAATGTCCATACATATTTTATCGAAACCGGAGAATTA
>CAZEYH010000441.1:0-1154 GCA_964515895.1 uncultured Clostridiaceae bacterium
TATAATAGCAAACCAAACCGGCTAAATGCTTGTGGCTCTCAGGATTAAATTCCACACAAGTCTCTGCAGTATAACAAAAGGCTTGTTGCCTTCTAGCAATTAGGCTCTGTTGATTCGGCTTAACGGCCTTGTTAATAACCTCCAGTGCTTTAAATCTCTGGAATGGTGAATCTGTACTCCCGGGAACCATTCAAATGTAGAAGTAGCTATGTAGAAATCATCTTTAATTCTAATTATAGATGGATCCGGGTTAAATCCCTTTAATATTGGGTTTTTAATCATTACTATTTATCCTCCATGTTCTCAAAATTTTGATTACTATTATATCATAAAGAGGGATATTATCTGTCACCAGATTTGCTTATGCCTATTATCGATGGGTGGAACATTGCTCTTTTAGTCAGTAGTTTTCTTAATAATAATTTTCATAAAAAGGTGTTGACAAAACAAATCAATATCGATATAATTAAATCGATAAATAAATATCGATAAATAAATATCGACATAACTGTAGGAGGTGATGTTAATAAAATGTTGAATAGTGAAATAAATTCTATATCTAAGCCTACCTTAAGAAGGTTGCCAAACTATCTTAATTATTTAAAAATGAAACAAAAGGAAGGGGTTGAAAACATTTCATCAACCTTAATAGCAGACGACTTAAGGCAAAATCCCATACAAGTGAGAAAGGATTTAGCACAGACCGGATCTGTGGGCAAGCCTAAAGTAGGTTTTGAAATAAATACATTGATAGGTAATATCAATAGAATTTTAGGGTATGACAACATCAGTGACGCAATTTTGGTTGGTGCCGGACAACTTGGAAGGACGCTATTATCATACGATGGTTTCTCAAATTACGGTTTAAATATATTGGCAGCTTTTGACATAAATGATTCACTACACAACATGGAAATAAACGGGAGAAGAATCTTTCCACTTGATAAAATGAAAAGTTTGATAGAGAGATTGAATGTTCATATAGGAATTGTGACAGTGCCTGCAGGAAGTGCCCAGGAAGTATGTGATTTAATGATTGAGTGTGGAATACTTGCAATATGGAACTTTGCACCTACTCATTTAAATGTACCTGATAATATAATTGTTCAAAACGAAAATTTGGCATCGTCACTTGCGGTTTTATCAAAAAAGCT
>CAZEYH010000441.1:1254-2788 GCA_964515895.1 uncultured Clostridiaceae bacterium
TAATGCTCAAAAGGCTTTAGCGGAGTATATTAAGTTAAATCAGGAGCAGGTTGACAAGATTGTTCACGCAATGACTTTAGCAGGGCTTGATAATCATATGTACCTTGCAAAACTTGCTTTTGAAGAAACAAAACGAGGTGTTTTTGAGGATAAAGTTATAAAAAACATATTCTCAACAGAGTATATATGGCATAATATTGAAAATGAAAAAACAGTAGGTATTATTGAAGAAAATGATATGGAAGGTTATGTTGAGGTTGCAGAGCCTGTAGGTGTTGTAGCCGGGATAACACCTGTTACAAATCCTACATCAACAACCATGTTTAAATCACTTATCTGTGCTAAAACAAGAAACCCTATTATATTTGCATTTCACCCGTCTGCTCAGAAATGTTCCTCTGAGGCAGCTCGGATATTGAAGGAAGCTGCTGTAAAAAATGGCGCACCGGAATATTGTATTCAGTGGATAGAAACCCCATCCCTTGATGCCACAACCTCATTAATGAAGCATCCCGGGGTATCATTAATACTGGCAACAGGCGGATCCGGAATGGTTAAATCCGCATATAGTGCAGGAAAACCGGCACTTGGAGTAGGTCCGGGTAATGTGCCTTGTTATATTAATAAAAATGTTGATATTGAACGTGCCTGTACAGATCTTATTATTTCAAAAACCTTTGATAATGGAATGATTTGTGCATCAGAACAGGCAGTTATTGTCGATAAGGAAATTTCAGATGAATTTGAAGAACATATGAAGAAATATGGTTGTTACTTTTTGAATGAAGAAGAAACTGAAAAGGTTACAAACTACGTCATTAATTTTGAAAAAATGGCTGTAAATCCTATTATTGTTGGAAAACCTGCTGCAGAAATCGCGAAAGGTGCAGGTGTAATAGTTCCTGAAAAAACAAAAATTTTAATTGCAGAGCTTCCTAATCCTTCAAGAGAATATCCTCTTTCATTAGAAAAACTTTCTCCTGTGCTTGCATATTTTATTTGTGATAATGAAAAGCAAGGCTTCGAATATGCAAATGCGATGCTTGAACTTGGAGGCCTCGGGCATTCAGCCGTTATTCATTCTAACGATGAAGAACTTTGCAAGGCTTATGGAAGCGCTATGAAGGTTGGAAGAATTATTGAAAATTCACCATCGTCTCAGGGAGCAATTGGTGATATCTATAACACAAACACACCGTCGCTCACACTCGGTTGCGGCTCATTCGGACGAAACTCCACTACTGCAAATGTTTCGTCGATAAACCTGATAAATAAAAAGAGAATAGCACAAAGGAGAGTTAATATGCAGTGGTTTAAAATTCCGCCAAAGATTTATTTTGAAAAAGGAGCAATACAATATCTTGAAAACATGCCGAATATCTCCCGTGCATTTATTGTTACAGATCCAATGATGGTTAAGCTTGGGTATGTTGACAAAGTACTTTATTATTTAAGGAAGCGGCGTGATTACTGCCACAGTGAGATATTCTCGGAAGTTGAACCGGATCCGTCAGTTGAAACTATTAACAGAGGC
>CAZEYH010000442.1:0-2783 GCA_964515895.1 uncultured Clostridiaceae bacterium
AAATATGATAGTTCTTTTTGTTTGATTCAAGAGGCATTAGTAAGAGGTTAGAATAGAAAGATATGGAGGTGTAATATCATGGAACTAACTTCCGAAATGATTAAGAAAAAAGCAAAAGACTTAGGAATTGATGTTATTGGTATTGGTAATATTGAGAGATATAAAAATGCTCCGACACTTATGAATCCAAAAACATATTTTCCCGAAGCAAAATCAGTTATTGTAGTCGGAATGAGAATTCCAAGAGGATCATATAGAGGAATAGAAGAAGGCACACACTGGCACAACTATACGTTTTACTCATATAACAGGTTAAATACACTTTTTAGGCCACGTCTGACATATGAGCTTGCATGTTTTATCGAAGATCATGGTTGGGAAGCAGTACCACACTATCCTGCTGTCCCTGAAAGAAGTCCCGCTCAGAAACCTGTTGCTGAAGGGAAAGTCCCACATGATGTAGTTTTCAGTATTAGACTTATGGGCATAGGTGCGGGAGCTGGAGAAATGGGTCATTCAAAGGTATTTTTAACAAAAGAATTCGGACCCAGAGTTAGGTTAGGTTGTATTTTAACTGATGCTGAACTAAAGCCGGATCCAATTATTGAACCCGGCACAATTTGTAACAAGTGTGGTCGATGTGTGAGAGATTGTCCCGGTAATGCAATACCACCTGTTAAGGATGATGACAAAAAACTTACGGTTGAAATAGGAGATAAGAAGATTTCATGGGGCGATGTCCAAATGGGACGCTGTACATTAACCCATCATGGTCTGAATAACACAGTATCACCATTTCTAAAGAAAGATTTCCCCAACCTGGAATTTGATGTTGTAAATTCAGATATTACAGAGGAAGAAGCTTACAGGCTAACATATCCGCTTGCGCTAGGAACTTGGGCAAATTCTCATTATGAAGAAAATAGTGGAAGTATCCTGAAATACTACAAATATATTTTAAGCCATTGTGGTTATTTCGCAATTTGCGGGGCTAAGGGTTGTATTAGAGCATGTATGGATTCACTTGAAAAATCCAAACGAATTGGAAATACATTTAAGCATCCGTTCTACCGAAAGAAAGGATGGACCTTAACTGTAGACAGAGGCGGAGATAAGATAGGTGTAATTAACCCATTCAGAGAAGAAGGTCTTGATAAGCTATATCCTTCCATTCGAAAAGGGGAGCAGGAAAAAAGCAAGTTTAAATAAACCGATAAGTTTTTATAATAATATAAACACAACCGGTAGGTTTACATCATGGTAAACTTGCCGGTTTGTATTTTCACTAAAATATTTACACAAATAAACTCATAGGCCTCCAACTAATCTCCTAAATGGTAATTTATTATAGCTTTTAATGACCTCCCTAAATATTGCCATACAAAACATGGCTTGTCCTACTTATGATACGGTTCACCTTTTATTATTTTGAATGACCGATATATTTGTTCAAGCAGTATAACCCTTACAAGCTGATGGGGGAAAGTCATGTCAGATAGTGATAGTTTGAAATTGGCCATTCTGATAATTTCATCATCCAGCCCTATAGACCCACCTATTATAAAAGTGATATGTGGATTGCCGGATAAGGCATATTGGTTTAGTTTTTCTGCAAATGCTTCAGAATTTAGTTTTGTACCCCTCATATCTAGTGCAATAAGAATTGAGCCCTGTCTTACCCGGTTTAGAATGCGCTTCCCTTCTTTTTTCTTAATCAATTCTTCTTGAGTAATACTTATATTATTTGGCACCTGCTCATCTTGTACTTCAATTATTTCAATACTACAAAAGCGTGAAAGTCTTTTCGTATACTCTTTTATCCCTTCTTTTATAAACTTTTCTCTTACCTTGCCTACTGCAACTATAGTTATTTTCACGTTATTTATATTATCTCCTGATATTAATTACCTTACTCACCTGATCTCTTCTTACCACATCCAAAGATACATCCTTCCCCACATCAATACCTTTTTCCAAAAGAGCATTACAAACCGTCTGGTAGGCCAATTCGGGAAAGTTGTTTTCCCTACTCAAGTGTCCCAGAAGAAAATTCCTAGTACCCTTTTCAGCCATTGTTGTAATTACATCACCTGCTGTTTCATTTGATAGATGACCCCTTTCTCCTAAAATTCTCATCTTCAACCACTGTGGATAGGGACCTATCTTTAGCATTTCTGTATCATGATTTGCTTCAAGAAGAAGAAGGTCGCTTCCTTCCATATAGCTTGCAAGCTCCACATCTGCATGACCTATATCTGTTGCAACAGTAATCTTCCTTCTCCCTAAATAGAAATTAAATCCTACAGGTTCACTGGCATCATGTGGAATTGGAAATGGCTCTATGCTAAGATCACATATTTCAAACATTGTGGCTGTTTCAAAGCATTTAATATTCTCCATACTGATATCACCAATGTTATTACCTATGCTATTCCACGTCAATTCATTAGCATATACCGGCACATCATATCTTCTAGATAATACTCCCACACCTTTTATATGGTCAGAATGCTCATGAGTAACCAAAATAGCATTTAAATCTGATGGATTTTCATCTATTGAAACGAGAGCTTTCTCAATTTTCTTCCCACTTAATCCTGCGTCAATCAATATCTTTACTTTATCAGTTGATAAAAAAATAGCGTTTCCGCTACTTCCGCTATATAAACTACAAAATTTTATCATCTATATCCCCCAGTATATAATACGGCATCTGAAACTCTGCACAACTAAAGTCGGCAGGTTCTAATGTACTTTTCAACCTTTGCACTAACCCGAAAGTA
>CAZEYH010000443.1:0-2776 GCA_964515895.1 uncultured Clostridiaceae bacterium
ACTCCGGGGGAGTATAGAAACAAGTTAGCTCGCATAAAATGTCCAAGGCGATACATTGTTTACAACGATTGACAATAATATCCATAAATATTATGTGTTCAGAGAATAAAAACATACATTTTACGAAAGCAAGTTGTACTGTAGAGTTACTTTAGGAAAACTTTATTGCATAGACTGCCGACCCTTGCATATTTAGAATGAATTGAAATTTACTGAAGATACTCTAAAAAAGTAACTGGGAATTTTGGTAGTAGAATAACAACAAGAAAATATAGGAATTAACTAAGGTAATAACTTGATGTTCGTACAAAATTAACCATTGTTCTTTGAAAACCGCATATAGTTACGAGATGTCAGGATAAGGATAGTTGAAATTAGTTTCGGTTCTTGAATCCAGAGAGATAAAAGACAACATATTATAATGATTTAAAAGCTCATAAGTTGGATAATTATTCATAGCTCCATCTGCAATAAAATATCTAAAGCGCATATAAGGATAGATGTTATGAATATCATCAAGAACAAAAACTGTTGAAATACTATCGTGATGGCTTGCCTGTACTATTTTTATAGATATGGGAAGAACGTAAGGACTATCGGAAGGGGTAACATTAAAAAGTATATCTCCAAAGAACCATTGTTCACGATAGCTATCCCAGCCGCATTTTGCGTCCGGATCGGAGAATCGTCTTGGGCATTCGCAGTTATAGATACCTTTGGATTTACAGTTGCAGACTTTAATGCCATAATGGCTTGCTCCAGAATAAAAGTGAAAGCTTTCAAAAGCAACAGATAAATTATTAACATTGCCAAGAATGCCCATTTGGGCGAAAGTATCAACAACATAGCATGCTATGAGCTTCTGTAAAATTCTTTCCGGGTAGAAGTTTTTAAGCTTTCCTTTAACAGCTTCTTTTACTAATTTGTCAACTAATCCAGCATGCTTAGGTGGTTGTTTTTGGTCAGCTTTTAGTTTTTTCCCTTGAACGTATTATACCTTGCTGATTCTTAGCGGGACGGCCAAAATCAGGGTATAAAGGTTTGATAACAGGGAGCAGGTTATCTAGATTGAGAAGATAGAGTTTCGAGATACTCCTATTTAAGTCAACCACCCTGCTTCTTTGTATTTTATATTGAATAATCATATTATACAAAGCTTTTCTTGGTATTTAGAATGAGGAATCCAAACTCGTTACATAATAATATACTTCTAGAATAAATAGTTTACATAATATTATTTTGAAGGAAGGTGCAGTGAATTTTAAGAAGTAAATTATGGAAATAAGTAAAACAATGTAAATGGGAACGGAAATTATACAAGGAAAATCAATTGAAAAGTAGGGATGAAGCTAAAATGCTGAACCTTAAAATATGCAAAATTAATGCTCTCTGACTTTTCGAGAGCGTACATACTAGAAAATGGGGGGATTAAACATTATGTTAAATTTAATTAAATTTGTGGATCCTATTGATGGTGCTATGTTAACTAGTGCAGCAGGGAACATACGAAACAACTTATTAAATATTGAAGTTAGTTTAGAAGCAGAACCGGGCAGGCGTATTTTTGTAAATGGAGTTCAAACAACATATTACAATGGGGTTTATAATGCAAATATTGATCTGGCTAATTATGGCAATATCCTTGAAGCGGTAGATGCAGATACAGGTGAAAATGTAAAGATCATAGTTTATTGGTTAAGGAAAGCTCATAAAAAGTATCGTTTGGTTCTTGATGATAATATATGGTTTTTACAGGATATCGCTAAAAACGCTGATAAATATAATTCTATATTTAATAATCCTTATATGAAGTTTTTTAAAAGTGTAAATGATCAATTTGGTACAAAATTGCATATTAATATCTATTATCAATGCCCTGAGTTCGGAGGGTTTAACTTAGCACAAATGACTGATAAATTTAAAAATGAATGGGGGGCAAATGCAGACTGGATACGTTTATCATTCCATGCCGATCAAAATTTACCGGATAGGCCCTATGAAAATACCGGCTATAATAAGATGAAAGAGGATCATGAACGTGTTATAAAAGAGATTAGACGTTTTGCGGAGGAAGAAGTTTTAGGTCCTGTTACTACTGTGCATTGGGCCGAGGCAACGTTAGAAGGATGTCGCGCTTTAAGAGATCAAGGAATTCGAGTATTATCCGGTCGTGCTATTCGGAAACAGGATGCCCGAGCATTACAAGATCCTACTCTTGTCGGGTTAAGTGATAATATATCTATAGCTTACTACCTGAATTGTGAACAGTCACGTACAGTTCGAACTTATGGCTTTTATAAAGACAATTCAGAAGATATTATATTTAGTCCAAATACTGTGACGCTCAATTCTCATACTCCTGAAAAGATTCGTGAACTTTTAGATTCTTTTGCATATGATTACCCAAAAAGAAGCTATATAGGATTGATTATTCACGAACAATATTTTTACCCGCATTATCAAAATTATCTATCTGATTATAAAGAACGTGTTTTAGCAGGAGTTGAGTGGTGTGTTGAAAATGGCTATGAATCATCATTTCTTGCAGATGTGGTATTTGAGTGAATGAATATATAGCAAGAATAGCGAGGACAGACAAAGATTATTAGCTCCGGAAAAAAGAGTCTATGATTTATTCAAAGTCAACCATCAAAAACTTTAATGTATAAGAATTTGAGAGTTGACTTTGAATTGTATTGCCGGAGTTTAACTATTCTCTTTTAAACACTGTTAAAATTCTAAAATATCACTTATAAATGCTGGCTCGTAACCATTA
>CAZEYH010000444.1:0-2768 GCA_964515895.1 uncultured Clostridiaceae bacterium
TTTGCAGCAAAAAGGTATTTGTTTTCCTTATCAATACTTATATGGCAGGGCGCCCTTCCTTTTGTAGGCTGGCAGTTTAAAAACTCAAGTTTACCTGTTCTTTTGTCTATTAAAAATGCTCCTACAGCTCCACCCTTTTCACCGTTAAATTTATCAATTTCCATAACTGTATATAAATATCTGTTATCTTTACCCAAAGCAAGATATGAAGGATTTTCTAACTTCTTAGAAACACCAATGGGTTCTAGTAGGCCTGTTAATGGATCGAGTTTAAAAACATATATCCCTTTACTCTTTCCATAGGTATATGTACCAACATAAGCAATATATTTAATGCTAGTTACCATATGCATTCCTCCTTCTATTACCTTAAAATTCTTAGTATTTCTCGCTCCTTGTGAAAAGTAATTTCTACTCTTCCAAAATTCGTCGTACATAATTTATAAAATGGGAGAAGACAATGCCGGGTTCTTCCAAATCCGCACACCATCGTTTTACCCATTCTAAGGAAATGTAACCTTTATATCCACTGTTTTTCAGTAGTAGGAGAGCTTCTCTTGCCGGAACATCTCCATATCCCATCATTTTATACTTAACCTTACCATTTGCCATTATAGAGTCTTTTATATGTATATGTTTAATATACTTATTTAAAACATTATATGTATGGGTTACAGTTTCAGAGAAAAAGCGGTGGGTATGGTGAATATCCCATAATACTCCAACATGGGGGCTGTTCACAGCGTCCATCAATTTCAGCATAATGCCAGAATTTGCATATATTCCATTTGTTTCTAAAAGGACTTTTACTTTCTTATCTTTTGCATATGAAGCCATAATGGATAAGCTTTCCACTACAAAGCTTAAATCTATTTCTTCCTGGGGTTGAGGATTAGGATCTCCAAGAACCCTAACATATGGAACACCGAACTTATTAGCTAGATCTATATATTCCTTTCCCTCTTTTATAACTGTATCTATATTAAATTTATCTGATAAATTACATGATGATGTAAGGCAGGGTATTTCTAATCCTAATCTTGCTAGCCTACTTTTAGTATTTTCTATATTTTCAGGAAGAAATGGTTTTGCAAAAGGGATATAGATTTCGCTACCTATTCCTCTTACCTCTATACCATCATAACCAAGATCTTTTGCCATAACTACAATTTCATCCCAGCTCCATCGTGGGCATCCTAGTGTAGAAAACGAAATTTTCAAATATATCTCCCTCCAGATTTTAACAATTTAAAAGTTCATCTAAGCATTCGTCTAAGTATTCGCCTAATACTTACTCAAGCTGTTTCTATATCAGAAACATCTTCGAGGCCTAAAACATCAATAGCCCATTCTCGTAATTTATACTTTTGAACCTTACCACTGGCAGTTAGTGGAAAACTATCTGTAAACCTTACATATTTGGGCGTTTTGTGTCTTGCCATATTATCTCTTACATATTGTTTTATTTCATCTTCAGTAACAACTTGTCCTTCCTTTAATATTATACAGGCCATAATAACTTCTCCATACTTTTTATCCGGCACTCCGATAACCTGAACATCCTTGACAGCGGGGTGCGTATACAGAAACTCTTCAATTTCTTTGGGGTATATATTCTCTCCTCCCCGTATAATCATATCCCTAATTCTTCCAGTAATTTTGAAATAACCGTTTTCATTCATTACAGCAAGATCTCCTGTGTGAAGCCAGCCTTCCGAATCAATAACCTGTGCAGTTGCTTCCGGCATCTTATAATAACCTTTCATGACATTATAACCCCTAGCTACAAACTCTCCTGGAGTACCATGGGGTACTTCCTTATTTGTTTCCGGGTCTACAACCCTTGCTTCGATAAAGGGAAGGGGCTTACCGACAGTGGATACTCTTATATCAATACTATCATGTACTCTTGTTTGTGTACACACAGGTGACGCTTCTGTTTGGCCATATGCTATAGTTATTTCCCTGGCACCCATTGCATCTACTACCTGCTGCATTACTTTCACAGGACAGGGTGATCCCGCCATAATACCGGTTCGAAGTTTTGGGAACTTGTAGGTATTAAACTCAGGGTGTTCAAGCATTGCTATAAACATTGTGGGTACACCATGTATGGCGGTACAATTTTCGTTCTGCAAGGCTTGCATTACTTTCAAAGGGTTGAAGTAATCAATGGGTACCATTGCTGCACCATGAGTAACACATGCAAGAATTCCAAGGACGCAACCGAAACAATGAAAAAATGGAACAGGTATGCAAAGTTTATCTTTGTGAGTAAACTTCATACAATCTCCTATGGATTTTCCGTTATTGACTACATTGTAGTGAGTTAACATAACACCTTTTGGAAAACCTGTGGTTCCGGAAGTATACTGCATATTTATTACATCATGTATATCTATACTCTTTTGAACTTCCGTCAAATAATTATCGGAAACACTTTTACCAATATGGTAAAGGTCATTCCAGTTAAACATTCCCGGATGATTCTTATCACCGATATAAATAACATTTTTTAGGTATGGAAGGGTTTGGCAATTGAGCTTGCCGGGTGCTGAATCTTTTAGTTCAGGGCATAATTGGTTAATAATATCTATGTAATTAGAGTCTCTAAAACCGTCCATTAATATAAGAGTATTTGAGTCAGATTGTCTTAAAAGATATTCCAATTCGAAAATCTTATAATTAGTATTTACTGTAACCAACACCGCACCTATTTTAGCTGTAGCAAACTGTGTAAGTATCCATTCCGGATAATTAGTAGTCCA
>CAZEYH010000445.1:0-2765 GCA_964515895.1 uncultured Clostridiaceae bacterium
TTAATCTTTCAATATCAATATCTGTATAAATCAATTGGCTACCAGCTAAAAACCTTTCTGTTTCTGAAAGTATTGTTCCATTTTCAGCGATAATTCCATGCCCGCAATACACACCATCGGTGGTTGACTCATTTATTCCACTAGAAACATATACATAAGCAGAATTACATTTTGCTGACTGCATTCTTACCAAATCCCGTCTAAATTCATTAAGTCCCACTTCTTCAAAGGTAGCAGATAGGTTGAAAATTATAGACGCCCCGGAAAGTGTATGGTATGAACTAAGAGGTATAGGTGCCCAAAGGTCTCCACTTATCTCAATACCGAAACACAGTTTTGAATCTTTGGCACAGTTAAATAGAAGGTTCGTACCGAAAGGTACCTCCTGATTGAAAATTCTTATGTAGTTATCGGTTGCAACGGTACCTGAAGCAAACCATCTCTCTTCATTATATCCCTTACAACTTCGTATATATGTTTTTGGAACAATTCCTAATATTTTACCTCTGTTTATCACAACAGCGCAATTAAATAATCTACTGCCTGCATAAATGGGCATTCCGATAATTGAAACAATATCAATGCCGGCTGTACTGTTAAGTATATTTTCAAATTGAAGTAACGCATGGTTTATAAGAGCATCCTGGTGGAATAAGTCTCCACATGAATATGCAGTTATAGATAATTCGGGGAAAACAATGAATTGTATACCTTCCCTTTCAGCTTTACAAATCATTTCTATTATATTTTGAGCATTATACTCACAATCTGCAACTTTTATAATGGGCACAGCTGCTGCAACTCTAACAAATCCATACTCAAGCATTTATTACACTCCCTTTTATCATTACTCTTTGCTATCAGTGTCAATTTAAACGAATATAAATATTCCAACGAAAAAGTCTTTTACTATTTTTTCACTTCTAATTTCTCACTTCTAATCTCTAATTTTATACTCAATTCCAAGATGTTCATAGGCAAGTTTTGTAGCAACCCTTCCTCTCGATGTTTTGCTTATGAATCCAAGTTGAAGCAAATAAGGTTCATACACATCTTCAATTGTACCTGCTTCTTCATTGATAGATGCTGCCAAAGTATCTAGACCTACAGGTCCGCCTTCAAATTTCTCAATTATGCAAAGAAGCATATCTCTATCTATTCCATCTAATCCCATACTATCTACTTGAAGAGCATCAAGTGCCATTTTTGCTATTTCATTGTTAATGAAACCATCTCCCTTTACCTGGGCAAAATCCCTTACTCTCTTTAACAATCTGTTGGCTATTCTGGGAGTACCTCTCGATCTGGCAGCTATTCCTAAAGCACCATCTTCATCAATACCAATATTTAAAATTGCTGCTGACCTGTTTACAATTTGTTTTAGCTCTTCGATTGTGTACATTTCCAATCTGTTTATAACACCAAATCTATCCCTTAAAGGTGATGTCAAAAGTCCAATTCGTGTAGTTGCACCAATTAAAGTAAACTTTGGGAGATCAAGCCTTATAGATCGTGCGCTTGGTCCTTTCCCTATTATTATATCAAGAGCATAATCTTCCATTGCAGGATACATTATTTCTTCCACGCTTCGGCTCAACCTGTGAATTTCATCAATAAAAAGCACATCATAATCCCCGAGATTGGTAAGTATTGCTGCCAGGTCACCGGGTTTTTCAATAGCAGGTCCCGAAGTAATCCTTATATTAACACCTAGTTCAGAAGCAATTATCCAAGCAAGAGTAGTTTTTCCCAACCCCGGGGGTCCATATAAAAGTACATGATCAAGTGCTTCCTTTCTTTGTTTTGTTGCTTCAATAAATATAGATAAATTTTCTTTAACCCTGGTTTGTCCCACATATTCAGATAATTTTCTTGGTCTTAGACTCACCTCATCTATATCTTCTTTGGCTGCCTCACGAGCAATGAGCCTTTCTTCCATTGAGTAATCATCCCCTGTTTCTATAATTTATATTAACTCTTTTAATGAATTCTTTATAATAGTTTCAATATCTAACTCATCAGAATAAACTGCTGAAACTGCTTTAGTGGCTTCTAATGGAGTGTATCCCAAAACCATTAAAGCAGTTATCGCTTCTTGTGCTTTCATTGAATCTCTATCTGTCAAGGGAGTCTCTACTTTACCTGCAATTTCTGCATATTCCCCTTGCTCTTTCTTTATTTTATCTTTTAGTTCTAATATTATCCGTTGTGCTGTTTTATTACCTATACCCGGAGCTTTGGTAAGTGTTTTTACATCATCTGTAATAACAGCAAGACTAAATTTTGAAGGAGAAATAACGGACATTAAAGATATTGCTACTTTCGGGCCTACTCCTGTAACGGAAATTAAAAGCTCAAACATCTTTAATTCTTCATTAGTGAGAAATCCATATAGTTTCATGCTATCTTCACGTACATGCAGATACGTAAATATTTTAACTTGACTTCCTATAGCACCTGATGATTGTATTGTGGTTAAGGATGTAAGTATTTTATACCCTATACCATTTGCCTCAATTATTATATGATCTGTATGCTTATATTCTATGATACCTTTTATGTATGCTAACATTCTCTTTACTCCTCCAATTGTTTCTTACATTCCTTTATTTTATGCTTTTTTATTTTCAAACCACCGGTTAATCTACTATGTCCTCTATACATCTTCTACAATCCCTGCAAGCTACTTAATTTGCAGGAATGTCCGTGACAAATAGCTACTGCAAGAGCATCTGCAGCATCATCAGGCTTTGGTATTTCAGGCA
>CAZEYH010000446.1:0-2764 GCA_964515895.1 uncultured Clostridiaceae bacterium
AATCAAGATGCAAAAGTTTCAAAAACCGGACAAGTTGCTCCTGTTTGCCAAGCTGATCAAGGTATTGAAATTGAAGCAATTGCAGAAGAACAGAGCGGTTACGAAAGTTACTGTATTGAGATTACACAAGAAAATATAAGAATAAAATCCGGAGATGTAGAGGGTATCAGAAGAGGGATATTTTATTTGGAGGATTTGATACTTGGTTCAGATGGACCATTTCTAGCTCCTGCAACAATTAAGCGAAAACCTTGGATTAAGAACAGGATATCACGATGTTTTTTTGGCCCAATAAAACGTCCACCTTTTAATCGAGATGAATTAATGGATGACGTTGATTATTATCCTGATGAGTATCTTAATCGATTAGCACATGAAGGGATAAACATTCTATGGTTAACAATAGAATTTCGAGACCTTTGCAAATCGGAACTAGTTCCTGAATACGGCAAAGATCGAGAGAAAAGGCTGAGTAAACTCAAGCATACTGTAGAAAAATGCAGACGATATGGTATAAAAATATTCTTATTCTGTATTGAACCTAAAATATGGGGACCTGATGACCCTCTTTTGGTAAATAATCCTGAAGTTGCTGGTGCAAAGACAGGCAAGGATATTTGTTTTTGTCCGTTTTCAGAAACCTCCCAAAAATATCTCTATGATGCAGTAAAAAGTATTTTTCTTGATGTTCCCAAGCTGGGAGGCATTATAAGTATAACCCATGGAGAAAGGACAACATCTTGTTTATCAAGTGTTTCTGCAACTTCAGAAGCTGATGTAAATTGTCCGAGATGCTCAAAAAAAGAAAAAGGTGAAATTCTCGAAGCAACACATATTCCAATTATAAGGGCTATGCGTGAAGTAAATCCCGATGCTCAATTCATAAGCTGGCTCTACATGCCGCAGGTTATACCAACTGCACAATGGAAATACACTATACCTGAAAAACTACCAAAGGACACCGTATTAGTATTTAATTTTGAATCGGGCGGTGAAAAAGAGCAGCTTGGTAAGATTAGAATTGGTGCAGATTATTGGCAGTCATATGTTGGACCGAGCCACAGGTTTGTAGGAATGGCCGAGGCTTCTCAAAAGGCCGGAATCGATATGGGTGCAAAAATACAAGTAGGATGCTCACATGAAGTTGCGACTATACCTTTTGTTCCTGTCCCTTCCATGTTATGGAAAAAGTATAGGGCAATGTATGACCTAAATGTAACAAGTGTTATACAGTCGTGGTATTTTGGGAATTATCCGGGTATTATGAACAAAGCTGCCGGAGAATTGGCATTTGAAACTTGGGGGGATTTCAATAAAAATAAGGAACAATCACAAATAGAATATAATTTTTTGCATAGGCTTGCTAAAATTGATTGGGGTAAACACTCACAACAAGTAGTAAAAGCCTGGAAGTATTTTTACAATGGTTATAGCAACTATCCAATGGATGCAGCTTTTCAGTACTATGGCCCTATGCATGATGGTGTAGTATGGCAGCTTTACCTATTTCCTGTACATACTCCTCTTGCGCCAACCTGGAGGCTGGATTTTCCTACAAGTGGCGATAGTATAGGTGAATGTATGATTTCATTCACAATAAAAGAAGCTATTACACTTTGTGAAGAGATGGTGAAGAATTGGAAAAAAGGTGTAGATATTCTCAAAGAAATTTCACCTGATTTTGCAGATAATCCGGAACGATTAAAGGATATCGGTATTGCTGAAGCTTTGGGTATACAGTTTGAAAGCGGATTAAATATATTAAAATTTTATGATTTACGAGAACAAATTTTATGGAATAATCCATTTGATCAAGCTTTATATAATCAAAACGAACCCAAACAGTCTGAACTCAATAAGGCTACTCTTAATCAAACTGAATCTAATAACGTGTTTAATCAGTTTAAATGCCTGGATGAAATGGAGTCAATTGTTAAAGAAGAAATAAATCGAAGTCTGAGAATGGTTGAGTTATGCAGATTTGATTCAAGGCTTGGTTTTCATTCAGAAGCTGAAGGCTATAAGTATTTCCCTGAGAAACTTCTTTGGAGGGTAAAACAACTTGAAAACTTATTGAAAGATGATTTCCAACGAATGAGGGAAATTTTACAATGTGACAAAGATGTCGAGTATAGTAATAAACATGAACATGAAGAAACAACTAAAGAAGTGGTAACATCTAAAGAAGTGAAAACAGCTGGAGAGGCAGCAAAAGTTAAACATGAAAAAACATCAAAACAAGGGGAAACAATTAAGCGAAGGAAAGATTTGATAAAATTAACTACACCACTTAATGTTCCGGTATATAATTGTTCAGACTTAACACCTGCCAAAGCTAAAACCTTTGAATGGACTGCAAATGTTAAAAATAAAGTGCTTTTTATAAATGTTATTTGTCATGAAATAATTAATGATAATAATGATATTAATGATAGCGGTAATGATAATGGCGATGTTATTAATAATGTTATTGAAGATCGACTTTTCTTACATATAAAAGCGGGAGATTTAGGCTATCCGTATAATTTTGTAATAAATCTAAAAACAGCTAAAGATATCGATGGTTCTTCTGAACAAAACATTCCGCGCAAATCATACTCTGATGTTTATATAGGATTTCCAATTGATTGTTTTTATAAAGTAAGAAGTCAAGGCTCAAAGCGAGTTGCTGACTTTGAGATAAATCTTGAAAAAATGCCGGGATATAGAGGACAATCAGCATTGGCAATTAGTATTGTTAGAAATATTAAAACAGATACAGAAG
>CAZEYH010000447.1:0-2759 GCA_964515895.1 uncultured Clostridiaceae bacterium
ACTCTGTTAGTTAGTATTATTCCGGGTGAAATGGAAGTTGTATTTTTGGATGTGGGAGAAGGAGATTCTGCATTTATACAGACACCTACCGGTAAAACTGTCTTAATAGACGGTGGTGGAGAAAAAGGTAAATCTGATGATGAACCTAATACCGGAGAAAAAGTGGTTATTCCTTTTCTATTGGATTACGGAGTTTCAAAGCTTGATCTGGTTATTGCCACACACGCACATGAAGACCATATTATAGGGATTATGGAGGTATTAAAGGAAATAAAGGTAGACAATATAGTTATTCCTAATTATATTATAGATGATGAGTTTGACAGGTTATTGGATATTTGTAGAGAAAAGAAAGTGAAAGTTAATTATATAAACCAAGAAGATTATATTAAGCTTGATAAAAACTCATATTTTGAGGTACTCAATCCTCCTGTCAACACAAAGAGTGGTGAATTATCTTTAAATAATAGCTCTGTCGTGTTAAAATTATGTTATAGGGATATGGAAATACTTTTTACCGGGGATGTTGAAAAAGAAGGGGAGAATAGGATTATCAGAAATATTCCCAATCAAATAGTTGATTGGGTTGATATTAGATCTGATATTTTAAAAGTAGCCCACCATGGGTCTTCTACATCTTCGACACAGGAATTCCTTGACTTGGTAAAGCCAAAGGCGGCTGTAATTAGTGTAGGTAGAAATAACTACAATCATCCTTCAAATGATGTAATAGAGAGACTGAACCAAAAAGGAACACAGATTTTCCGTACCGATTTGAATGGAGCTATACTGATAAGATCAAATGGGAAAATAATTAGGATAAAGGTGATGGTTAATAATGAGTGTAAAAATTCTAAAAACACAGATAAGAAATAAAGATATAAAACCCCTATATTTATTTTATGGTCCTGAAGAATACTTAAAGAAATACTACATAAACAGTATTGAGGATATAATAATTGATAAGAATCTCCAAACTCTAAACAAAGTGGTGTTGGATGATAAGGTAGAGGTTTCCCAAATTATCGATAACTGTGATACCCTTCCTGTGTTTTCAGAAAGGAAGCTGGTTTTGGTAAAAAATTGCGGATTCTTCAAAGGCGGCGGGAAAAAAGATGAAACAGAGAAACTTGTTGATTATCTAAAAGATGTCCCACCATTTACATGCCTTATATTTTATGAAGATGATATAGACAAACGCCTTCGTATATACAAAACAGTTAATAAAAGTGGGTTAGTAGTAGAATTTCCTTATCAAAAACCTGTTGATTTGACAAAGTGGGTTATTAAAGTTGCAAAAGCCTATAAAAAAGGAATAAGTATGGATACTGCTTCAATTCTGGTTGAAAGAAGCGGGCAGGAAATGACTGAAATATTAAACGAAATAGAGAAATTAGTCGCTTATACAGCAGAGAGAAAACTTATAACTATTGATGATGTGAAAGAGGTCTGTAATACATCAATAAAAAGCAGAATATTTGATTTAACCGATGCAATTGTAGCAAAGGATGTAGCCGGATCGTTAAAGTATTTGGATGATATGCTTACTTTAAGAGAGCCAATACCCATGATAATATTTATGATTGCCAGACAGTTCAGGCAGATACTTGAGGTAAAAATCCTTACAGAGAATGGAGCCGGTTTAAGAGAAATTGCATCTAATTTAAAGGTTTCACCATATATTGCAGGGAAAATACAAAAACAATCTGAAAACTTCACCTTACAATGGCTAAACCAAACTATGGAAAACATTTTTGAATGTGACCTTTCAATCAAAACGGGAAAGATGAAAGATAAAACAGCAGTAGAACTATTGATTGCGAAACTGCTGGAATAGGCAATCTCAGTTCCACACTAAAAAAATAAAACGTACACATGTACGTTTTATTTAGAAGCTGTATTATAAGCTTTTGCAAGATTTGATTTATATCTCGCAGCAGTATTTTTGTGTATTACATTTTTAGCAACTGCCTTATCTAATGCCTTTACTGTACTTTTAATAAGATTAGCAGCTTGAGGATCATTATTCTCAATTGCTAATTTGCTTTTCTTAATTGAAGTTCTCAATGCAGATTTCCTTGTTGTATTTGCCAATCTCTTTTTTTCTGCAACTTTTATTCTCTTTATAGCCTGTCTTGAATTAGCCAAACTTTTTGCACCTCCGATCATTAGTGAACGTTCTAAATTCTATCATGAAAAAAAGCAAATTGCAAGAGGAATGCAAAAAATAAATTGAGGCAAAATAAGAGGGATTTTATATTTCACTAGAATTAATAAATTAAGTTGGTAGAAAGGAATGGTAAAATGTTAGATGTAAGAAGTGTAGTTACAGACTTAGCGTTAGAAGTCCATGAGTTGGTTAAAGAACAGGGAGCAAGACAAGTGCCTCCTGTAGAAACTGAAATACCGGGAGTCCAAGTGGAGAATGCAGGAACAGAGACTGTAAAAATTTCAAGGGTTAAAATAAGCAGCATTCAAGGGCAAAATGCTCTGGGAAAACCTATGGGCACCTATATTACATTGGAAGTTCCCGGAATTAAGGAAGGAGATATGGACATATATGAAGAAACATGCAAGGCATTGGCAACAGAATTGGCAGGAATTCTTAAACTACAGGAAAAATCCACTGTTTTAGTTGTAGGCCTTGGAAACTGGAATGTAACTTCAGATTCATTAGGACCGAAGGTTGTTTCAAAACTAATGGTAACAAGACATTTAATACAATATGTGCCTGAAGAAGTTGAGGATGGAGTAAGACC
>CAZEYH010000448.1:0-2738 GCA_964515895.1 uncultured Clostridiaceae bacterium
TGAAGCGATCCGATCAGCAGATTGCATTTATGTTATAATATGGTTATCACCCAGAAAGTCATGGAATGACTTTCTGATGAAATTTAAGGCACATTGGATTTCATCAGCCTTAACAAAAAGGCTGGATAACCATATTAGATTGCACCGGATTGTAATGAAATTGCAACTCACTGCAGATAATCCCGCAGTGGAAAGTCGTTTTACGACTTTCCGGGGAGCAATCATAATAAGGGAAATGAATATTTTTAAGGTTGTGAACCCTTTTTCAAATGATAGTATAGGAGTTTTTTCAAATGTTTATAAATTCCTACACTGTACAAAAATAAAATAGACATACCAAAAAAATAGTTATATAATGTGGGTGAGAGGATATTGGCCTCTCACTTATTCATTATTTAGTGTATAATTTTATAAGCTTACAAGCTTACAGCTTACAAGCTTAATGGAAGGCTGATTTGCATATATTAGGGGGTGTATAGTATTGGCAAGATTTCTTCAACAGTTAATAAACGGTCTTTCACTTGGAAGCATTTATGCTTTAATAGCATTAGGATATACTATGGTGTACGGTATAATAAAGCTTATTAATTTTGCTCATGGAGATATATATATGATAGGGGCATATATTGGCTATGCTTGTATAAGGTACTTTAAACTGGGTTTTTTCCCTTCTCTTTTAATAGCCATGGTTTTATGTGCCTTGCTGGGGTTTGCTATAGAAAAAATTGCATATAAGCCCCTTCGTAATGCGACAAGAATAGCAGCTCTTATAACAGCTATAGGAGTATCTCTTTTCCTTGAATACTCAACCATGTTTGCTGTAAAAGCTACTGTAAGGACATATCCTCAAGTTTTTAAGGATATTACTTTTAAACCTCTAAATGGAGTAGTAGTAAATATCCAGCAGGTATTTATTTTTGCTGTAACTATTGTGCTCATGATTCTTTTGCAATATATTGTCCATAAGACAAAAATAGGGAAAGCTATGAGAGCTGTTTCTACCGATAAAGACGCAGCCCAACTTATGGGAATTAATGTAGATAAAACCATTTCCTTTACCTTTGCCATAGGTTCTGCTCTGGCAGGTGCAGCCGGCATATTGGTAGGAATTTACTATAACTCTATTAACCCGTTAATGGGTGTTCTCCCCGGATTGAAAGCTTTTATAGCCGCTGTATTCGGAGGAATAGGAGTTATCCCAGGAGCCTTGATAGGTGGAATAACAATTGGTGTAATTGAAACAATGGTGAGTGGCTATGCCAGCTCTCTTTATAAAGATGCAGCCGCCTTTGCAATACTAATCATTATACTATTAATAAAACCTTCAGGGTTATTGGGCAAAGATACTCGTGAGAAAGTGTAGGTGGATACTATGAAATTTATAAAAGAGAAAATTATATCAGGTTCTCCAAAAACAAAATTTATAATATATACGGTAGGCCTTGCTTTATTTTATGCCATAGTACAGTTGCTTATTTTTTTTAATATTTTAAATGATTATTATCAGGTTACTCTTGCTATGATATGCATAAATATAATTTTAGCAACAAGTCTTAATTTAATAACCGGTTTTACAGGTCAGTTTTCTCTTGGACATGCAGGATTCATGTCAATAGGAGCCTATACTTGTGCTATTATAACATTAAATATGACCAGCCGGTATTCCTTTATAATTGGGGTTTTGGCAGGAGCAATTTTAGCTGCAATTATAGGTTTTTTAATAGGTATACCTACTTTAAGGTTAAAAGGCGATTATCTAGCTATTGCAACATTAGGACTTGCTGAAATTATAAGGATTTTATTATTAAACTTCGACTTTACAGGAGGTGCCAGAGGTTTAGACAGTATACCTCAATATACCAACTGGACATGGCTTTTTATTTTTACAGCCGGCACAATAATAATAATCCAAAACTTTATAAAATCTTCACATGGCAGAGCTTGTATTTCAATAAGGGAGGATGAAATTGCCGCAGAGGCCGTTGGAATTAATTCAACCAAATATAAAGTACTAGCCTTTGTAATAGGGGCGTTCTTTGCCGGTATTGCAGGAGCACTGTATTCTTCATATTTTTATTATCTTAAGCCGGATCTGTTTGGTTTTCTAAAATCAATAGATATCCTAGTAATTGTAGTTCTTGGAGGTATGGGAAGTATTACCGGTTCAATATTGGCTGCCATACTTCTTGCAGTAATTTCGACCTATTTACAAGCATTCGCAGAACTTAGAATGGTAATTTATTCTATAGTGCTTTTGTTGATTATGATTTTCAGGCCGCAAGGACTTATGGGCTCAAAAGAATTTAAACTTGATACATTTATAAAAAAACGGCCTACAAAGGTTAATTGATTTGAGGTGATAATTAAATGGCTATTTTAACAGTAAAAAATCTTACGATGACATTTGGTGGACTGGCAGCTTTGACAAACGTAAATATTTCCCTGGAAATAGGTAGTTTGGTAGGTCTAATAGGACCGAATGGAGCAGGCAAAACTACTGTATTTAATTTATTGACAGGAGTATATACACCAACTTCGGGTGTAATTGAATATCACCGTACTGAAGAAGCACCTGGAAAAGTGATTAATGGTTTAAATCCCCATACAATATCCGGTCTTGGAATTGCCAGGACTTTTCAAAATATTAGGCTTTTTAACGACCTTTCAGTATTGGATAATATAAGAATTGCAATCCATCAGAATGTAAAATATGGACTTTTTTCTGCATTTTTTAGACT
>CAZEYH010000449.1:0-2725 GCA_964515895.1 uncultured Clostridiaceae bacterium
ATAGCTTTTTACAGTTTTAAAATTGTTTTCAGTTAGAAAATTATACATTTTATATTTGTCAAAACATAATTCAACCACATCATAATCAGAAACAATGGGAATTGCACCTATATTCAAAAAATCCTGTTTGTGCTTCGCTAACAGGCTGAGTTCCGGATCAATGAGCGATAAAATAGCTTTTATTTTATTCTTTTTACAAATTGAAAGAATAGTATCTAAATATCCTTCCTCATCTATTCTTGGGACAATAAAATGTTTGTCTGCATCATATAATGCAGGTGCAAGTTTGCTACAATCTGTTGCTATAACCTGTCCTTTACCGTTTAATTCTTTTTTAAAGTACTGTATAATCTTATTTCTGGTGCCACAGCTTAATATTAGTATGTTTATCGGGTCATTCATCAACAGCCACCTCTGATTGTTTAATAATTAATTTACTATCTTTATACCTTTTCATAATTTCATATACACCCCAATTAAACAAATATGATGGTGCTCCCGGATTTGACACTGCATCTGCCCCCCTATTATTAACATCAAATTGAAAACCCATCTTCCCTAGAAAATATCTTATATATTGTTCCTTGGAATTCCACAAAAATTTAATCCAATGAATCATTATGTTAATTCCTTTTCGCCTGTTGTTTTTATAGAAGATACTAAAACTGTCAAACGATTTTTTTGACATTCTTGTCTTGATTCTTGATAAATTATCATATCTATAGTTAAAACCTGCACCTTTTTTGCTCATACCAAACATGCTTCCGGGAACCCCCCTAGTCTCCAGTATTCTCCTTGGAATCGGTCTGTCATAATCCCCACCAATTGAATATGGTTCCATTTCACATGAATTGCTTATATTATGGATTGATATCCATTGTGATGCTCCAAATAAAGGCATAGGCAAACTAATATAACCAACCCGGAGTCTATTTTCCGTTTTTGACGTACCTGTAAAAATCTCATCATTAAATTTGAAACAATTATTACAATCATCTCGATTTTTATCCCATATTTTATCCCCTCGTGTTCCCACAAACACAATATTGTTTCGAAATTCGTTTTCAAATGCTGTAAAAATAATTCCACTTCCTAATTCCCCGGATGACAAGAATTCAGCCTCTACTAAGGATGAGTTTTCCAGATAGTCATTAGCATTTTTCATGATTATATTTTTATACCCCAACATCCTAGCTATTTCTAAACCACTATCCTCAGCATATTTTTCAGGTTTATTAAAAGTAACTGCGATATCACATCCTAATTCCTTGGCTATTGCTGCACAAGCTGTTGCATCGTAACCTTTTGAAATGGTAGTTACTAAACCATATTTGATTTTCCTACAAGGCGACCGCGCATTTTTTATAAGTTCCCTCAGTGTTTGTATTAAGCGATTTTCGTAATCCTTATAGTCCCCAAAAGGATTTATCTTTTGTTTTTCTTTTATAAACAACCCGTTTCTACTATTTAATATTATGTTACAATAATAATATAAATTAAGCCTTTTATTACCTCCTAAGGGGATTGATTTCTTGTACTCATTTAAACCTTTTAGTATTGAATTAAAATCCATTTCATATTCTAAATAGTCCGAATCTAATTCCGAATTAGATAAATAAAGAATAAGCGGCAGTGAATTTGATATATATTTTTTGTTATTATCAGTTATGCTGTATAATCTTTCGAGAATATGGTTAGGAGTAGAGAATACTATATACCCCCCCCCACCATTTTTTTCCATAATCCTAGCTCCTGTTCCTATTAAAAATGTTGACTGATTAAAATTGCCCAAATTAAATTCTCCATCCCATGCACCCTCAACAAAAAAGTTTTCAGAGGTCTCTACCCCACTGCCATGATATACATAGGCCTCTTCAGAGCCTTCCGTTATGATAGCACACCAAGCCAGTTTGGCCATTGTAGAAGATTCATAATATTTAAATTTCATTAATTAATACCCCCAAATCATCAAAAAACAATGGTGTACCGCCCGTATGTATAAACAAAATATTTTTATCCGTAATTCGATTTTTGTTAATATATTCTTTCATTCCCCAAAACGCCTTGCCTGTGTAGGTTGTATCAAGGGGAATTCCTTCAGTTATAAGCACATCCTTAATTGTTTGCATTATTTCGGTATTATAGATTCCATACCCATCAACCGTATAGTCATCTATAAAATTAATTTCTTCCAAACTAACCTTATCTCTGCCAATATGTTCCATATAACTATTCACACTGTCAAATATAGCTTGTCTGCCATAAGGATTTTTTCTTGCTATACTTATTCCTACAATTTTTTTATTGTCATTATTTAATATTTTTCCACATATTAACCCTGCCTGTGTAGTACCGGTACCGGTTGCATGAAATATGTAATCAAATTTAACTCCCTTGCTTTTTTCATAATTTTTAATTTCTTCATACGCATTAATATATGCCTGAGTACCTATATTTCCATGTCCCCCACCTTGTATAAAATAAGGTTTATACCCCTGTCTTTTTAATTCCAGTATCTTGTTATTTATAGTTTTCTTTACGTCAGACACGGAACATCTGATTATTTTAGCCCCAAATAATTTAACCATTTTACTATTAGATGTCGGTTTGCTGGTTTCTAACGGGGATATAATATAACACGGCAATCCCTTAGGTGCTGCAATATTAGCTATAACCCTACAATGATTTGAACTGCTACTGCCATATGTAACTATACAGTCCGAAT
>CAZEYH010000450.1:0-2714 GCA_964515895.1 uncultured Clostridiaceae bacterium
AATTTTCTATAGTTATAAGTTCAGAATGTTCATTTTCAACATAAATATTATTTATAGTTGTGTTTGCAACATTTAGAGAAGGTACATATAAATATACCTTCTCACTAACCTCATTATTAGCATGGTGGTTATTTCCATTAACTTTATTACTATTAGTTTTATCACTGTTATCTAATTTTATAGATTCCTTTATTATAACAATATCGTCTGACAAACCTACATAAGCCTTAATATTATATAAAGTATTATTATTTCCATAATTTGTACAATGACCGTCATCACTATATGTATGATTAATATTACCTGCATTTACAATGGTTTCATTTCCTAACCAGAATGTAAACAGGCCTAAAACTACTGATATAGCAATAATTTCACTTACGATGGCTACTACTGCTATAATAACAATACGTTTTTTCATCTACCTTAAACCTCTCATTTTTATACTAACGCGGAGGAAAAAATATCCACATAACTACTATAAACAAAACTATTATTTAAATAAAATTATAGCATGCATATTCCATGAGTGTCAAAAAATATCGCCGATGTGGAATCTACGGCAAATTTACGAGAAAGCTCAAATTTTGTGCATTAGCAAAAAATGTGTATGTTTACAATGAAGTCGGCGTATGCTACTGTTATATTGCTAGATGTAGTGAAGCCTACTGCTTTGTAAGATACTTACCATAAAATCCGGACAGGTGAAAGGATGATGTCCAATGTATAAAAAGGATAATAATAAAAAGGATAATATAAGAGCAATTCCCTTTGTCAAGGACTTAAAACAAAATTATCAGCTTTATATACTTGTATTACCTGCAGTATTATATTTTCTGATATTTCGTTACATACCCATGTATGGAGCACAGATTGCGTTTAAGGAATTCATACCTCATCAAGGGATTTTAGGAAGCAAATGGGTTGGATTTGAGCAGTTTGAAAGATTTTTTAATTCTTATCAGTTTAAAACACTTTTTAGCAACACCCTTATACTCAGTTTGTATAATATAGCTGCTGGTTTCCCAATACCAATTGTACTTGCTCTTTTGTTAAATCAATTATCTTCAAATAAACTGAAAAAAGTTGTGCAGACAGCCACATATGCACCGCATTTTATTTCTGTTGCAGCATTATGTGGAATGATGGTGGTTATGCTTTCTCCTACGGGAGGTGTTTTTTATAAGATTCTGGAAATAATCTATGGCAAGGATTTACCTATTCCATTAGGTAATCCGAGATGGTTTAGAACCATCTATGTGTCATCAGAAATATGGCAACATACGGGCTGGGAGGCTATAATATATATAGCTGCGCTTACATCAGTAAATCCTGATCTATATGAAGCTGCTGATATTGACGGAGCTGGAAAACTTAAAAAAATTATCTATATTGATTTCCCGTCAATAATTCCCACTGCAATTACTCTTTTAATATTAAATGCCGGGAGGATTATGAGTATAGGTTTTGAAAAAGTTTTTCTAATGCAAAACAGTATGAATTTGTCTGTTTCGGAAATTATTTCTACATATGTCTATAAAATCGGAATTATTGGTAGCGAGTTTAGTTATTCAAGTGCAATTGGCTTGTTTAATTCCATAATAAATTTAATTTTAGTTATTATTATTAATTATATTTCAAAAAAATATAAGAAAACCAGCTTATGGTAGGAGGCGCACCGATGAAAAAAAAGACAACACAGAAAGATAGAATTTACAATATTGTTGTAAATATTATTATGGTTGCAATATTAATTATTACTATATACCCTTTGTACTTTGTATTAATAGCCTCTGTTAGTAATCCGGATCTTACGTATGCAGGTAAGGTTGTTTGGCGACCAATGGATATAACCTTCGCAGGTTTTGAGATAATATTGGCAGATGGACGAATATGGGGAAGATATGCAAACACAGTTTTATACACCCTAGTAGGTACTGCAGTAAATTTAATTATTACATTACCTGCTTCATATGCGTTATCTCGGAAAAACTTTAAAGCAAAAAAGTATATAAATCTTTTTATTTTATTCACAATGTTTTTCTCCGGTGGCCTTATTCCTACTTATCTTTTGGTTAAAGATCTAAAATTAATAGATTCAATGTGGGCTATTATTTTAGTATCTGCAGTATCCGTCTGGAATTTGATTATTGCTCGGACATATTTTGAGAGCAATATACCGGATGAACTAGAAGAATCAGCTTTACTTGACGGTTGTTCTCATATAGAATTTTTCTTAAAGGTTGCATTACCCCTTTCCAAAGTAATAGTAATAGTTCTTGCACTTTTTTATGGTATAAGTCATTGGAATGGGTATTTTAATGCCTTAATATATTTGAATTCACCCAAGAAGTTTCCACTGCAATTGTTTCTTAGGGAAATACTTATACAGCAACAAAGTATGGAAATGGATCCTGAACTTGCACAAGATATGCGATATACGGCGAACCTAGTAAAGTATACAATGATTATTGTTGCAACAGGACCGGTATTAATTATATATCCATTTTTACAAAAGTTTTTTGTTAAAGGCGTTATGATTGGGGCTGTAAAGGGTTAGGTGCGACACGAGGTTGCACAGATAAACGTTTGAAAGGCTTGATACGACTACGTTTCAAGTATATAACAAACCTCTTGTTCCGTCAAGAGTAATCTAGCAAAGTTATCTGTGCTGAACGTGGTAAGCCCGTATCACTCTCCAACTGGAGTAGGCG
>CAZEYH010000451.1:0-2692 GCA_964515895.1 uncultured Clostridiaceae bacterium
TAAATGAGAGACTTCATTTTAAAGCGAGTGGCGGCTATAATTCTGCCTTTTATCTGTATATATGGATTTTATGTAATTCTCCATGGACATGTTTCTCCAGGAGGGTCTTTTGCAGGGGGAATTATAGTGGGGCTAAGTTTCATCGCGTTCTCCACGATTTATGGCATAGAAAAGGGTCGTGATAAACTGCCGGAAAAAGTTCTTATCTGGACAGAAAGCTATGGTACTCTCTGGTATGGAATTATGGGGATGGTAGGCATTATCAAAGGGGCTCCTTTTTTGGCGAATAAGCTAGCAGGCGTTGACCTTGGAGTACCGGGGGCACTTTCTTCCGGGGGACTTATTTCCCTAATTGGTCTCGGTGTTGGCATTAGAGTAGCCAGTACTATTATAACTTTGTTTTTTACTATAATGGAGGAAGAATCATGAATATAATGGAGGAAGAATTGTGAGGATATTACTAGAAAAACTGATTGTCAACTATCCATATTTAATTGCTGCCATTCTATTTGTAATTGGAGCTCTTACTGTGCTGACACGTTCTAATCTGTTCAAAAAACTGATTGGAATTAATATTATGGAAAGTGCAATTTTTCTTATGTTTGTTGCTGGAGGCAATATCCGGGGTGGAGCTGTGCCAATCCTTGATAAGGCCAATCCTGAACCTTTATATATCAATCCGCTGCCATCAGCATTAATGCTGACCGGTATAGTTGTCAGTGTGAGTGTAACCGCTTTCGCTTTGGCACTCATTGTTCGATTATACCAATCATATGGTACTACTGATGCTCGGCGAATAGCGGAGATGAGAAACGAGGTGTCAGAGAAGTGACAGCTGTGATTACAGCCAACCTACCAGTGTTTGTTGTTATTGCTCCTTTATTTGTTGCTTTTGTTCTACCAACATTTGCTCGCCGGACACGATTAGTGGAGGGTTCAGTTATCTTTATTGAAGCTTTGGGGCTAATTGGTGCAGGATATCTGGCGTCCATTGTTTTAATGCAAAAGGATATTCCCATTATTTACCGCATGGGTGGCTGGCCGGCTCCATGGGGTATAGAGTTGAAGGTAGGCAGTCTAGGGGCTTTTTTCTTGCTTGTTATAGCCGGTGTTAGTCTACCGGTGGCACTGTTTGCCAAGGGTAATCTCACTGAAGAGGTAGGTAGTAAAGAACGGGTGACTCGGTTTTATGTGCTTTATCTACTGCTGGGTGGTGCTTTGGCCGGAATGGCGGTAACAAATGATCTTTTTAATGTCTTTGTCTTGGTGGAAGTAGCTACCCTAAGTTGTTGTGGTTTGGTGAGTGCTCGAAATCACCCTCGGGCTGCTGAAGCTGCTTTCACATACTTGATACTGGCAACTCTAGGCTCTACCTTTGTGCTAGGAGGGATTGGTTTTATATACATTGTCACCGGACATTTAAATATGGGGTTTGCTTCTCGGGAACTGGGTCGGATCTGGCAAGGTAATCCCTATGTGGTATGGATGGCATTCAGCTTCATGTTGGTTGGTTTTGGAGTCAAGTCAGCTCTTTTCCCATTGCATGTTTGGCTGCCAGATGCACATTCTACGGCTCCGTCTCCCGCTAGTGCCATTTTGTCCGGGCTTGCCATCAAAGGCTATCTGATCTGCCTTTTGAAAATCTTGTATAGTGTATTTGGGCATACTTTGATGCAGGAATTTGCTGTACACAGGATACTGGTGCTGGCTGGTACGATTGCGATTATTACCGGTTCTATATCTGCCCTTACACAAGATGAATTAAAGCGGAGACTTGCTTTTTCTACTGTTGCTCAGGTAGGCTATATTTTCCTAGGTTTGGGTCTTGTGAATACAAAGGGTTTGACAGGCACATTGTTTTACTTAGCCAGTCATGCAGTGAGCAAGTCAACCCTGTTTTTGGCAGCAGGTGCCATGATTACCGCCACAGGCAAACAGAATGTTAGTGAACTGGCCGGTATCGGTCGGAAAATGCCAATAACGATGGCAGCTTTTACCGTTGGCAGTCTAAGCCTGGTAGGTATACCGCTGTTTTCCGGATTTATAGGAAAATGGTATCTAATCCTTGGAAGTTTGGAAGTGGGGAATATCCTTCCAGTAGCTGCGATCATTGCGGGGAGTGTGCTTTGTGCCGCTTACCTTCTTCCGGTTATTCGGGTTGCTTACTTTGAACCTGCACCGGAGAAAGAGTGGCAGGATCCCGGTTTACCGCAGAAGATTGCCCTCATTCTACTGGCAGCAGCAGTAGTGATTCTGGGAGTTTTACCGGGGCCTTTCATGGAGCTGGCTAGTAGAGCTGCCGCTGAGTTATTGGTGCCTCGGTAGGTGTGGAAGAGGGGGTTAATAAATGCTTAATCTTGTTCGGGCTTTACCAATTAGAATGGGTGGAGGAGGGGATTTGACAGATGCTTAATCTTATTTTAGCTTTATCAAGTGGAGTGGTTGGCGGACTGATTGTTGCTGCGATACCTCAGACAGGTAGACGTCTTCGCAATCTTGTTGTTTTGGTTTTCTCTGTATCCGGTATGGTTTTTAGCTGGCGCGTTGCTCAAATGGTGTTTGCGGGCGAGAGTATCAGAATAGCCGGTGAGTTCGGTGGATTAGCTTGGAGCCTTGCCCCGGATCCGCTAGGAGCAGTTTTTGGACTTATTGCTTCTACCCTATGGCTTTTTGCTGCTGTATATTCTTTTGG
>CAZEYH010000452.1:0-2687 GCA_964515895.1 uncultured Clostridiaceae bacterium
ATTGGGGTGGAGAAGGTGGCACCCTTGGAAGAGAAAAGGCAGAATATGAAATAAGTCTTAAGGACGGAGTATTTTCCGGAATTATGTATGATTGCCCGTCGGTAAAGGAATTGCGTGAAAGAAATAGAAAAATTTATAACGGCAAATTAACTTATTGTGACCATTGTCCCGCACTATATGCACCCGTTGCAAAAAAATACGGAATAAAAATGACATTTAATATAGAACACGATGAGGAAGGAGAATGTGTAGGAAAGTGTAAATGGGATGCTTCTTATTCTTTATAAGTATTTTTATACTCTAGTTTTAACTGGTATCTGCAAAGGTTTTCCCAATCGTGTTGTGGTATTTCATCAAAGGCGTACTTGAAAGTAGTTTCTTCTTTACTTTCAAGTTTTTCTTTTTCTGCTGGGAAATTGTTTGAATAGATGCAGTCATTATTTCTATTGAATAATTTTATCTCCACGCTAATATTTGATGCTGGTCTTTTCCCAGTATTTATTAATTTACCTTCAAATATAAGATGGCTAGTATCTTCATCAATATAATATTTTATAAAAACAACTTGAACTTTAGTTTTTGGAAACTTTATCTCTCCCTCAAGAAATATTGCATTTTTCTCTTGGTTCATTTCATTAAGCAGATACTCCTTTTCTTCCTGTTGGCGCCCATCTATAAGATCCTTTACAAGAGGTATTAATTTATCACGATCGAAAAGGGTAACACCTATTTCCACTGCTTCGTCTAAAGCTTCAGGACAAAAATAGGTGTTGGTAAACAACAATGCTTGTTCGCAATGATAATAGTTTGCGATATATCTTAATTGCCTTATGGTCTTTATTCCTATCAAACTATCCGGGTCACTTTTCACAGATAAAACTGCTATTTTTATATCTTTGCGATGAACAATAATATCTATATTTTTAGTATTTGAAGGATTAAAAAGTATTTCATATCCAAAATGTAAAACAACTTGCTTTATAAGAGCTTTAAATTTAAGCTCATCAAGAGAATCTATGTCAAGCAATTTTGACGATTTATAAGAGTCTCTGATTTTGCTTAACACTATAGAATCAATATAGTTTGAAAGCTGGTTTCTCCGTCTAATATCTGTAGATTCCTGAGTTAAATCATGTCTGTTGTACATATCATCAATGAGCCTTTGCACTTTTTTAATGTCATATTTTTTATGAAGATAGTTTGTAACACACCTTATTAAATTATCATTATTGTATTCACTATTAAATTCTTCTTGGCTGGCGTGAAATTCCAGCAATTTATCACGTAAAGTTGATGGTCTCATTTTAACCAATTACCTCCTTATTCTTATGCTATTATAGTGTTATTGTGTTTGTATTACTTCTCTTAATGCTGTGCTACCTAATCATTTAGTAATTTTCGCTTCAGAAATTCTATAATACTGATTTTTCTACTATTTAGTATTTTACCACTGTTATTAAATACTATAAGATATCCTGTGATTATATTTTTTGCATAAAGTATGTTGACTTCATGTGCTGTCCCAAGATAAAATTTTCTATAATTAACAACCTCCGGCATCTCCTCAAAAACATTCTTGAGCAAATCACTTTCACTGTCAACATGTGTAAGACTATCACATGCCTTACAAAGACCTTTAGAGTTAATGCATTCCGGACAATATGTTTCTTGGCAAAGTTTACACCTTACTCCATGTGTGCAGCTGCAATAATCTTTTCCACAGCCATTACAATGGTTTATATGTTCAGAACAATACACTTTATTACAGTTACTACATATTTTTACATGGTCGGGGCATAGTATTGTACTGCAAATAGTACATTTCTCCAATTCGTCAAGAGTAAATATTTTTTTACATACCGAACATTGGCCTGAATGTTCTGAACAAGCAATTTTACCGCTATATGAAGACTTTATAGCATGTATCTCGCACAAATTATCATTGCAAAGAAAACATTCATATATGTGTTTGTCACAGAATAGCTCATTACATACGCTACATTTGTGTATATGATCAGAGCAGACAAAAGCATTGCAATCATGACACCTGTTAATATGAGAGCTGCATATACTATCCCCACAAACATCACAAATTTCATAGCAGTCAATACAATATACTTTCCCACAGGTAGTGCACCTGTAACTATGAGAAGGACAAAGAATTACACCGCAAGATGTGCATTGTGTTACACAATCTGTACAAACAATTTCGCCACATGTAGAGCATATATAGCTTTCATGGTCACATACAGTACATATTGACTTACCACAAGCACTACATATTTCCATGCAAGTCTTACATGTTGCATGCCCTTCTTCACACAAAGTTCCCAAATCTATTTCAGTATTACATTCTGAACATCTTATCATTACATTATTTAAAAATATCTCTGCGAATACTATAATTTCAGTACCCGTTTCGTGAAGCTTAAAGGAAAGCTCTCTTACATCTTTTGTGGTATGCATTAATATAACATTCTTAAGATGGTAATCGCAATTTATTGCATAGCCTCTAATCTCTCGTTCACATAATTTTAAAGCTTCTTCCTGCAAATTATCTAGTTGCTTAAGAGTAGTTTTAGTATAGTTATCTATATACTCATCTTCATATTTATTAACAATCGAGCTTATTTTATCTTTTAGAGTACCTTCAATTTCTTTTTTAAATACCTCAAGCTGATTTTTTA
>CAZEYH010000453.1:0-2665 GCA_964515895.1 uncultured Clostridiaceae bacterium
CTGTAACGTCTTCCATACATTAGCCTCCCTGTAAACTCATCTACAATAATAATTTCTCCATCTTTTACAATATAGTCTATATCCCTCTTCATAATACCATGAGCTTTAATTGCTTGGTTTATATGATGGGATATTGTCATATTATCGGGATCGGAAAGATTTTCAATTCCAAAGTAACTCTCTGCTTTCTTAATTCCTCTATCAGTTAATGTGCTGGTACGTGCTTTTTCATCAACAATATAATCTGCATCAATATCATCTAGATACTCTTTGCTGTCTGTCTGTGTAAACACAACAGGTTTCAACCTTGATACAAAAGAATTTGCTTTTCTGTACAAATCTGTAGATTTGTCTCCCGCACCTGATATGATAAGAGGAGTACGGGCCTCATCTATCAATATGCTATCAACTTCGTCAACAATTGCGTAATTTAATTCTCTTTGCACCATATCTTCCTTGTAAATAACCATGTTATCTCTTAGATAATCAAATCCAAATTCGTTATTTGTGCCATAAGTTATGTCACTGCTATAGGATTTTTTTCTTTCATTATTATCAAGGCCATGTACTATTAATCCTACACTAAGTCCAAGAAAATTATAGATTTTGCCCATCCATTCACTATCTCTCTTGGCAAGATAATCGTTTACAGTAACAACATGAACCCCCTTTCCAAGAAGGGCATTAAGATAGACAGGGAGGGTAGCTACAAGAGTTTTACCTTCACCAGTTTTCATTTCTGCAATACGCCCCTGATGTAATATTATTCCTCCAATTAACTGGACTCTAAAATGTCTCATGCCTAGGACTCTTCTAGATGTCTCTCTCACTACGGCAAAAGCTTCCGGTAAAATATCATCAAGAGTTTCGCCATTTTTCAGCCTCTCTTTGAATTCATCAGTCTTTTTCTTAAGGCTGCTATCACTCATTTCTTGCATTTCAGGTTCAAGTTCCTCTATTCTATCAACCAAAGGTATTATTCTTTTTATTTCTCTTTCACTATAACTTCCTATTATTTTCTCAATAAATTTAAACATATAACTTACCTCCATTTTCTCTTTCCCATTTAATTCTTAATCACTACCAAATTGTACTAATGTATTATTTTCCATAAATTCTATCAAGAATCATATTATAACCATCTGCTCCATAATTAAGACACCTGTTAACTCTACTTATTGTGGCAGTACTTGCGCCCGTTATTTCACTAATTTCGTTATACGTTTTTTTCTCCCTCAACAATCTTGCTACTTCTAATCTTTGAGCCAAAGCCTTAATTTCTGCTATTGTGCATACATCCTCAAAAAATCTATAACATTCTTCTACATTTCTTAATAATAAAATAGCGTCAAAAAGCTTATCAATAAGAGGGTCTTTGAGTTTACTGTTCATTTTTATCAACTCTCCAATTATAGCAGATTATTAATACCGAATATTAAAAATATCTTATTTGTTAATATCGGGTATTTATAACAAGCCATCTTATTTTTCATAAATACCTACATACAATTTTAATTTAAATATGCGTTAAAGTCAAAAGAATTGTATGATATAATATGGTTAACATATGGAAAGTCATGAAGTGACTTTCTAATGAAACTTAAGGTACTATGAGTTTCATCAGCTTTCATAAAAAGGTTGGATAACCATATTATATATAAATATACTATAAGGATGGATATTGTATGGATATTGAGGTAATTCCTGTAAGAACAAAAACTGACTTGGAAAGTTTCATTTTATTTCCCTGGAAAATATATAAAGAAAATAAATACTGGGTGCCACCACTTATTGGCGATTTGAAAAAAACACTTAAACCTTTGATAAATCCTAAAATCAGAAATAAAGAATGTGAATTATATTTGGCCTTTCTTAACGGAAAACCAGCAGGGAGGATATTTACTGGTTTTGATGAAATGCTGAATAGGAAAAAGAACATAAATATGGGATTTTTCTCAATGTTCGAGTGCATCGATAATATTGAAGTTGCAAAAGCTATTTTTGATAAAGCTTTCTCTTGGTTTAAAAAATATGATATTAGCTTGATTAGAGGCCCGGTTTCCATTGATGGTGCTGATCGGGATGAATATAAAGGTCTTTTAATAGATTCTTTTGATAAACCGCCTGTACTTCTTAATTCCTATAATCCTATGTATTACATAAAACTTTTTGAAGAATGTGGCTTTAAAAAGGATTATGATGTATTTGCATATTATCTTGATCGGGATAAACTTTTTGATAAAGACCCTGCAAGAGTTATTGAATATGCAAAAAAAAGGTATGGTTTTAAGGTAGATACACTCGACATAAAAAACATTGATAGCGAAATCAATGATATAAAATACATCTTGGATTTGGCTGTTCCTGATGAATGGGAAGACCTGATTGCTCCATCTCTAGATGATATCAGGGCAATCGCAAAAGATTTAATCTCTTTTGCAGATCCTGATTTGATTGCAATAGCAAGAACTAATGACACATTTAATAGACCAATTGGTTTTGCAATTGCTCTTCCTGACTACAACCAAGTACTTATACATTTAAATGGACGCATTAACCCAGTTTCTATTATAAAGTATATGTGGTATAAAAAGAAAATCAATGCTGCCCGTATTTTTATAATGTTTGTAATTCCTGAATATCGAAAAAAGGGTGTAGCTTTTGC
>CAZEYH010000454.1:0-2663 GCA_964515895.1 uncultured Clostridiaceae bacterium
TAAGACAGATCATGCGCTGGGCCGTTAGCAATTCTGCTGCGGCTCTTTTTGTTTGTCGAAACACACTCGGTTCCGAGCTGTTTCATAAGACAGACAAAGAATTTGTTGCCAAAATCTACAACGCAAGCACTGTCATTGGCATTCACCTGCTGGATTATCTGGTAATCGGCAAGGACAAGTATATGAGTACTCGGGAGCGAGGATTACTTTAGAGGCTCCTTATGCAAAAACAGCCCTCAGCGATGGGGACTGTACACTTGACCTAGTATATACCGAAGTCTCCGGCTGGTGCTGGATGTTTGGGTTATCGAGCTTATGTATATATGAAATGATTCAGGGTATATAGTGAACAAAGTTCTAGGGATTATGGACTACAATACGTGTGTAGCGTTCATTATTCAGTATCGTTCACGATTCTGTTCCACATTTCTCGATGCTCATATTTGAGTGTTTTATCCACCTCAACCCAGTGAACATATCTCTCAACAAACAAGGATGTATCATCTAGCAGTCGTAAATAATATTTCAGGGATTCAGTTATACCGTTGACTATCACTTGACATCCATGTGAGCGTGCTATACGAACAACTTCCGTCTCGATATCTTGCCTCTCAGATTCATTATAACCGGCCGTTGATAGTATATAATACCTCTTAACTGGTTCGACTGAAAATTTAGAATAAGCATCCTTAACGATTCCCAGAGTAACAGGAATACCATGCTTTATCTCCACGCATTCAAAAACCCTTCCTTCTAAGTCCCTAACTTCGATATCCCCTACCCACCCGGATCTTCGATCTGCAGAAGTATGTTCCTGTAAAGGCATTAATTGTTTTTTAGAATAACGGACAACTTCCTTTAATAAGCATTCATACACTGCATAAATGGCTAATTCAGGTAATCTAGATGCACCCCCAGTGCCATAGCGTTCATTAAAATGGCGTTCCAAGTAATTTACTATGGTAGATATCGACAACCCAGTAGGTGTAGCAAGACTAATTGATGCACTATCTCGCTTAATAATTAGATGTCCCAGAATGTATACCAAGTATCTTTCAGGATCTCTGTTGTGTTCTTCAACTAACTCGAGTAATCTAAGAAATGCTTGACCTAAAGCAACAGGCGTAATCCTTCCCTTATATTCGATAGTATAAGGAGCGTTTTGCTCTAAAGAACGGGTTAGCCACCCACTTTCAGCCATGGCAGGAAATCTTTTTTCTTTCATAAAAGGTGTAACAAATCTTTCATCCACACCTCTACCTGAATACCCACCAGGCAAATTGTCCTGATGGTAGCGGACATCCTGTTGAGGGTCGTATACCTTCTGCAACAGACTTGTAATCAGGACAGTAATCACGCCTTTGCGAGCTTCAGACTGATCTACTACTTTAGACAACAAGGTTACTTCTTCATCTGACAACTCTTCCTGTAGTCTATTTATTTCGCCGCTACTAACAATTGAGACTGCTTGCTGATAGATGGTTTCGAGTAATTCTCCCTGGGTAAACATCTCTCATCCTCCTTGAAAAATTGTTCCACAATCTGCTTGCCCATCTCTTCCACCATAGGAACACATATGGAATTTCCAATTTGCTTATATTGTTCACTCAACGGTCCTACTTTTATATAATTTTCAGGAAAACCCATAATGCGGTAACACTCAGAAATTGTTAGCTTACGTACCTTTTCTTCATGTAAGACCCAAAATCTACCTGACGTTTCTTGCGCAGGAAGCGTTGGATGCACGCCCTCTACCGAATATATCCTATTTGGCTGTTTATGCACTCGGGATAAATGTTTAGTATTAGGTCTAACTCCTACTCTCCGAATCTTTTTGTTGCGATACCCAACAAAAATCAATCCCGACTTCTGTTTCTTTGGATTTTCAATTAGGGTGTACTCATCGTCGGAAAGGTACTCAAAATCACCTTTGGGATCTAGGAAGTCCTTAAGAAAAACCTCTTTATGCCTGCGTACCCTGCTGAAATCAAATTTTAGACCATCAATATTACCAATAATGATAATTCGTTCCCGATTCTGAGGAACACCAAAATCCTTCGCATTTAGTACTTCCCAATTAACCGTATATCCTAGAGACTCTAGTTTATTAATAATAGTCTTTAGTGTTCGACCTTTATCATGATGAACTAAATGTTTAACATTCTCTAGAAAAATTACTCTAGGCTTCTTGCTTTGCGCTATCCTCAGAATATCAAAAAACAGTGTTCCTCTAGTATCTTCAAATCCAAGTTTATTCCCTGAAATACTAAAAGGTTGACAAGGAAATCCTGCACAAAGAATTTCATGTTCTGGAATAAATCTCTCATTAATTTGTGTTATGTCTCCGCTCGGTAGCTCACCAAAATTGGTTAAATATGTATTGCGACAATAGGTATCAATTTCAGAACTGAATACGCACTTCAGATCGTTGTTTTCCATGCCAATTCTAAATCCACCTATACCTGCGAAAAGATCTATAAACCGAATCATACCACTCATAAACTCTCCTCCAAAATGCAAATCTACTATTCATTTAATTAGACTTCAACCAATATATGCGAATTTTTTTGTTCAATAGACTCTCCCAAAACAGAAAGAGCGGAACTATTAAGTCTTCGATACTCTTTACCACTTGTATCTCATGTGCAAATCCTCGATCAAGT
>CAZEYH010000455.1:0-2654 GCA_964515895.1 uncultured Clostridiaceae bacterium
CTACACAGATAGCTAAGGAGTTTAGCAAACGGTGCATAATGAATCAGACGGCACATGCAAAGTCAAACGGAATTAATATCCCGGACAACAGAGGCCATGACGATGATTATATCTGGCGAGGCAGCACAATCATTCATATGCTTTCAAGGCAGGAGCTTTTTTTAATAGATGAATTATAAGCAGCAATTGGGAAAAGATTAATTTTCAAAAAATTAAAGAAGAAAGAAAGTATTTTATTGCATAGTGGTAACTCTATGTGAAACTAGAATTGGAATTATTTATTTTTTATGAAGATGTTTAAAGTGGTGGAACCATTACTTTAACTATTTGTATTTGTTTTTGCATTATTAGGCATAATAAGAAAGACTCTTATGATGGGATGCTCAGGCGTGGATCGCTCGTTTTTTAATAGCATTGTTGAAAATTTAACAATTATATCATATAATGATTCTAGAACAATGCTCGTTCATAAAATTGGCAAGAACTGAGCGAATATATTTTTTGGGAAATGAGATGTTTTGGCATGTTAGAGAAAATGCCATGCTTGGAAGAAATGAACAAATTTTCTGATAGGTGAAATAAAAAAGTGGTGAAGGCTATGGCATTTCATAATTATATATTACTCGTCGTATGAGAATTTCTACATCTATCCTAATTGTGGTGACTATGATTATTCGTACCCTTACCCTGTATAAGCTACCAAAAACGACTCTCCTTGTTTTGTGGGGTGTGGTGGTTTTCCGCTTGCTTGTACCGCTATCCATTCCGTCCCGATTCAGAGTTTAGACAGGATTAGATATGCTAAAAAGTTTATTTGTGGAAAAGACCTCTCTACCTCCATGATGGGAACGACTGTTATACCCAATATGGCGAATATGCCCGGCGCGGAACAGCCTACCCCCGTTGTCGTATCCGTTGCCTCATTAACTTCACCAATAGAAATTATTTGGTTGGTGGGAATGTGCGTATGTATGTTGTTTTTCATCGTGGCATATGTTAAGCATATTAGGCAATTCAAAATGTCCTTGCCGATTGAAAACAACTTTGGTGCTCTTTGGTTGCAAGAAGACTCTCTACGCCGCCCTGTTCAGATACGGCAAAGTGACCGTATTAATACCCCGCTGACTTATGGCATATTCCGTCCCGTAGTACTTCTTCCTAAGAATACCGACTGGACGGATGAAATGAAGTTACGGTATGTCCTCGCTCACGAATATACCCATATCCGGCGTTTTGATACGCTGACAAAGTTGGTGCTGACCACCGCTGTATGCGTCCATTGGTTTAATCCTCTTGTGTGGGTGATGTATGTACTGGCAAACCGCGACATTGAATTACCCTGTAATGAAACAGTGGTGCGGACATTAGGAGAAATCATGAAATCTGCTTATGCCCTAACCCTAATTGGGCTAGAAGAAAAGAAGAGGTTCATTACTCCTCTTGTGAATAGATTTAGTAAAAATGCTATTGAAGAAAGGATTGTGTCTATTATGAAAACGAAGAAAACCACAATATTTAGTATTGTTATGGCCCTTGCTTTGGTTATCGGTACGATAACCGTGTTTGCAACTTCGGCTGTTGTTTTAGCTGCGGGATACAAGCCGAACCCAGAAAATATAAAGAACTATAATTCGGATAATCTGGTATCACATGAAAATGGCAGTTGAGTTTATGATGAAGATGGCGCTAGCGAAATCATTACCATTAATGAAGATAAAATTCTAGATGAAGCACAACTTTCGCCTAACAATATTTTCCCTACTAATATTTCTGATAAAACCTTTGAAATTAAAGAAGTTCAGGAACAGCTTAATTTTATGCCACGCAATGAAAAGGAAATTTTCCGTGCGAGCGAAGGACCGATTTATAAGGATTACGACCTCGTTACAAGCAACCAAGTCGTATATTTTGACACTCAAGTTGAATTGGATGCCCACATTAAAATAATCAAGGACGCAAAGCAAATGGCTTGAATCTCTATGAAGGATTTGAGGAACTTTACGCACACATTGATTTCAATCATCCCTTTGGCTATATGGTAAGCAAATAACTGTATAAGGGTATATTAAACGCCCTTTTTTAAGGATACGGGCGGTAAGGGAGGTATTGCCGTGTCTATTTTCAGTCGGGTATTTTTGCATTTTATCATATTGTAAAAGTAGCTAGTTATATGACTTCAGCAAAAAGTGTAAAGATAAAGATATTTAATATAGATCTGATATTTTCTCTACAATCGTTTCAACTGTATATGCATCAACCAGTCTGGATTCTTTTGAACGTATTCTGGAATCATTTTGTGCATTCTCCATACGTTTGTAACGACATTGATAGACAATGGGATCGCTAAAGCTGAAAGTTTTCATCTCGCCAATTCTTGCTGTTGCCTTTAACACTCCCTGGTAAATATCTTGAGCAGCACGTAACGGATGTTTACTTATAGCACCATTTCTTGCCAATCCTGTTTTTGTATACACTGTCTCTATCCAGGGCAGTATTTTACTTGCTTCTTGAACTCCTTTATAATCACTGGATACAAAAATTATAGGAACACCTGCCAGCTCATTTGCCAAAGCTGCATCTATAGCAATTTCCCCAACTTCTTCGCCATTGATTTTTATCCACTGATAACTTGTAGAGCTATATGTATGACATAG
>CAZEYH010000456.1:0-2638 GCA_964515895.1 uncultured Clostridiaceae bacterium
CTGCATTAACGGATATTGATAAATTATATGCAAAATTTTCAGATGAATTTGAAAAGCAATATGTTTCACAAGGCTTTGAAGAAGATAGGCCTATAGAAAAAACCTTGGATATTGGATGGAAGCTTCTTTCTATTTTACCGACAGGTGAGCTTAAACGTATTAGAGACGAATATATTGAAAAGTATCTATAATCTAGAGGTGAGAGGTGAGAAGTTAGAAAGGATGTATTTGTATGGCGATAATGAATGTAAATCCTACACGTATGGAGCTTACGCGTTTAAAAAAAAGATTGGTGGTAGCTCGAAGAGGACATAAGCTTCTTAAAGATAAAAGAGATGAACTGATGAAAAAGTTTCTTGAATTGGTGCGGAAAAATAAGGATCTTAGAGAAAAAGTTGAAGAAATGATGATGGATGTTCATTTTAGTTTTCTTATTGCCAGGTCAGTTATGCCCTCAGAGGTGCTTGAAGAGGCTTTGATGTTTCCTAAACAGACTGTATCTCTGGAAGCTTCATCAAAAAATATCATGAGTGTTGATGTACCCGTTCTTGAATTTAGTACAGAAAGTAGGAACCAGAAGGATATTTACCCTTATGGTTTTGCAACCACATCAGCAGAATTGGATAATGCGATTACCGCATTATATCAGGTAATGCCATATTTACTGGAATTAGCACAGGTTGAAAAATCCGCACAGCTTTTAGCTGAAGAGATCGAAAAAACCAGACGAAGAGTAAATGCTCTTGAATATGTCTTGATACCTCAATTAACAGATACAATAAAATATATCACAATGAAACTTGATGAAAATGAAAGAGGAAATTTGACAAGACTTATGAAAGTAAAAGATATGATGATAGAGCAGACAAGAAATGTTGTAAAATATGTCCTTCCTATTATATTATTATCTTTTATGGTTACAGGTTGCTCTTTGTTTGCAAAAAAGGAGACTGAACTTTTATCTCCCTTAGAGGAACCAAAACAAATAGAATATTCTACCATGGAAGTACAGAAGGGAAATATTATAAAAGAGATTAAGGATAATGCAACAATTGGAGTCGCTTCTGAAACAGTAATTTATTCTAAACACGGGGGCCGCTTAAAGGGGTTATATGTAAACAAAGGCGATTTCATTGAAAAAGGTGATATATTAGTAGAGTTTGAAACAGATGGTCTTGAAGTAAAATTTCAGCAATATGAGATTGCTTTGGAAAAAGCAAAATTAAATTCTGCTCAAACAATAGCTCAAGTTGAAAGAGAAATTGATCTTGCTCAATTACAACTGGAAAAGCTTGAAAAAAGTCTTTTTGAAAAAGAATCTTTAAGAGAAACAATTTTTGCAGAAGGTGGTTCAAGTGCTAAAGCATTAGGGGAAGAAGTTGGTAAAATAAAAGAGCAGATAAAAAGACAGGAAGTTACAATAGGAGGATTAGAAGAAAAACTGGAAATAACCGAAGCTAGCTATGCTTTAGATATAATGAATATTGAGCGCCAATTACAACAAGCTCAAAAGGAGTTAGAGAGTGCAGTAATCGTTTCTCCGATAGAAGGAATTATTTACGATGTTAGCAAATTGACTCTTGGCGAAAATGTAGGTACTTATTATCCAATGCTTACAATAGTGAAGCTTGAGGATATACAGATAATATATTCCGGTCTTAATATAAAATATTTCGAAGTAGGTATGAAGGTTAAAGTACTTTTTGATCAAGAGGAGTTTGAAGGAGAAGTTGCAATGTCTCCTGCTTATATTCCAAAAGAAGCTCCAAATAGTATTAAGGAAACAGTTATTATAAATATTAAGGATCTTACGACAGAGACTTTAGAAAAGGGAGTAAAGAGTTTACGAATTAATCTTATCCTTGATGAAAAAAATGATGTTGTAGTTGTACCAAAAAGAGTTCTTCAAAACTACTTAGGTAATAAATATGTATATGTTTTAGAGGATGGTATGAAAAAACAAAGATTTGTAGAAATCGGAACTGAAACTAATTTAGAAGCTGAAATCATTAAAGGATTAGAAGCCGGGGAGATAATAATTGATGCATAGAATCTTAGAGGTGAGAAGTTAGAATATAGAGGTGAGAGAAGAGTTAGTTTGAGCAGGGGCCAAGTAGTGAATAGAATAGATACTGATTTAGGGATGAGAGGTTAGAAAAGCAAAGGATAATTTTAGCATGTTAGAATTGTAAAAAAGGATGGTAGTTTACCATCCTTTTTTATCGCCTTCTCATTCTTATCCCTTTGGGTTTACCGAACACTTCCGAAAATATTATGCCTTGAAGAATATTCTCAGAGTTTAGTTTTAATTGCAAAGAATTAGTATCAGAAGAAAACATATCAGGTTGTTTAATTTCTCTTTTTGGAGAAGATTCTTTCTTATATAAGTTCTTTATTTGTTCCGTTTGTTCTATTTGTTCCGGATATAATTTCGACAAAAATATCATCCCCTTATCCTTTTACCGGTTTAGTAGAATCAGGTTTTGCGGCTGAAGAAATTGAACTTCTCATTTGTGTATCTGCCATAACATTTTTCATATTGTAATAGTCCATTACTCCCAGATTACCTTCACGAAGAGCTGTTGCCATGGCTTTAGGAACTTCAGCTTCTGCTTCAACAACTTTTGCTCTCATTTCT
>CAZEYH010000457.1:0-2637 GCA_964515895.1 uncultured Clostridiaceae bacterium
CCCCACTTGCCTTCAGGCCCCCAAGCAGGTGTCATGCCACCACCATCAAAACTAGCCGCATTCTTCTTCATTTCACGGGCTTTTTCCAGCACGTCTTTGGGGAGATATTTGAAATTTTCGGCAGGAACATATTTACCGTCTTTATAAATCTCATATCCGTCTTTCTCTATGCGGTAGTTATGACCCCATTCATGGTCAATCTCGTAAGTAGCACTTTCTCTAGGAGTATTAGCTGTGGAACTAGAGGAACCACTTGCAGTAGTGCCACCATAAACCCCACCCCCACCACCAGCAGAGGGAGGGGATTTCATTCTTTCTATTTCTGCATTGTACCTTGCAACAAAAGCTTGAAGAGCAGTAATACGGTCTTCATAACCTTCGCTCTCAAGCTTCTTAATGCCCTCAATAAAACCACCCAACCATTCCATATGGTTAATATCAAAGGCGGCATATTCATCATTGTACTGTGTCATAAAGTCACGCAAATTTTGAATCTGACGGTTGTATCCTGCTTCTTCTTGACGCAACTCTTCACGGATGGTTTCTATTTGATTGCGGAGCCTGTCAATCTGTCTCTTCCTATTTAAATCTGCTTCCCACTTAGCAAAGTCTTCTAACTTATTACTTATTTGCTCGTTTAAATCAGCTACCCGCTCAGGGTCAGCAACATAAACATATTCAAAAGAACCGTCTTCCTTTTGTCTAAGTTGTCGAATGTTCTTTTCAGCCATTGTATTGCGTAGCTGAATTTGTAGTTTTAGTATTTCATTTTGATACTTTTCACGTTGAACCAATTCGTTTGCTAAGTCACCTTGCTTTTCTAAAGCTCTAATTTCTTCTTCTAAGCCCTTAATACGCTCTTCTGCGTTTTCTTTTGCGGATTGCTTAGCACGTTCAAGCGCATCTATTTCTTTTTGTATGAGGTAAAAGGATAATTTTACTCTGTTTTCTATCTCTTGTGCTAATGAATCCTGCATAGTCTTGCCTAAGCTATAGACGGTGTTCTCCACTTCACGCAGAGCAGAATTGGTGTTGTTAAGCTCTGACTGCAAACGCTGGAAGTTATCAAGAGCCTTAGCAACCACTTCATCCTTAATTGTAGCAAATAGCCTGTTCTGGTCATCAAAAGCAATCTTGCCTTCTGCAATAAACTTCTGTATGGCTTGGTTAGCCTTGTTGAACTCAATCTCATAGTAGGAACGTATCTGCTTGAGTAGATTTTCTTTTTGTTTATAGACATCAAGTAGCTGGTCATAGATAGTCTGTTTATCTTCTATGTCGGTGACACGCTCAAGGTTGGTGCGAAGTTTATCTATTTCAGTGTCTAGCTCACGAACCTTAGCTGTTGCGAACTCAAATTGCTTGCTGAAGTCTTTAGAGTCGCCGCGACCGGCACCAGTTGTTCTAGTGGTGGCAGTTGTTCTAGATTGCATAATTCTATCCCAATCTTCAACAGCTTCATCAATGGCTTTCCTTTCTTCATCCCATTGCTCTGCATGATGTCCAGACATATATTCAACTTTATCTAGTTGATATTTCTCTTGCAGTCTAGCCATTGCTAGTCTACGCAAAGAGTCGGCCAGTAAATCCGTTTTTGTTATTTCTTCTTCTAACAAGCCAATCCTATTTAGAATGGCTACTTGTTCAAGATTTAGATGTTTAGTAGAATCCTCTGTAGCCTGATTTAGCTTGTCACGCCATGTAATTAAATCGGTTATTTTATCAAGCGTTACACTCATTGACTGACCGTTAGCATAATGAGCGTATTCTTCTTTTGCTAAACTCTCTATGTATTTTTGCTCTGTGGAATCTAAGTCTTCCAGAGAACCATTCAAATTTAACTGTGCCATTATTGCTTGGCTATAAATATTTTTCAGTTCTTCTTCTGCTTGTTGCAAATTTCTAGTTGCTTCAAGAAGTAATGTCTTACGCTTAAATTGTTCTTCCAGCGTTTCATTAACTTCTACGTACTGGTCAGCAATATCATCATCTACCGCGACAAGTTGCATCTTGACTTGTTCTTTAGACAGTCTCTCAACTTGTTTTCTCAGGTTTTCTATGTTTTTGTTTTGCTTTTCAATATTTTTCTCAAATTCGTTTATGAATTGTTCATCCTGCAATCGTTTTAACTCTTTGATGTACTCAATTTCGGCTTTTACTGCATCTGCACTTCTTAAATGTGCGTTACCATTATCATCAATAGAAGAAGTTAAGCGTGGCAAAAGCTTATTAAGCTCATTCTGAACATCACGTAATTCTCCATGTTCTTCAGAACTTAGCGATGCTTTACTAGATAAGGTATCATATCTGCTAACAAGCTGGTCTATTTTGTCTCCTTGTTTGCCATAGGATTCAAGCATCTTGTCTGTCTCTTCTTGTAAATCCCGTTGTTTGGCTTGAACTGTGCCGATACCAGTGATTATCTTTTGAATCCCAAATAATGCGGCGGCTATAACCGCAGGTATAACCAATGATTTAGCGACCATAGCAAAAGACACGGCTGTGCCATCTGCTATAACGCCTGCTGTAGCTAATTTTGCAGATATATTTACGATGAACGTTTCAAACCCTTTGAGGACTGCGGTATTACCCAAGGATGTCATAATAGCTTTAATTGCTGTATTGAACTTAACTAAC
>CAZEYH010000458.1:0-2597 GCA_964515895.1 uncultured Clostridiaceae bacterium
AAAGAAAAACAAGGCAGAAGTATTTATTGTAAATTATGATGAAATGGTAGCTTAGTGGCATAAGATGAGGATGGAACTAAAATTAAACAGGAACTATCATAAAAATCAGAACCTGCTGGTTTAAAGGTTATAAGGCCTTAGACTAGTGGGTTGTTTTTTTATTTCAAATAAAATTTAATAGAAATTAGTTAATCTATTTGATAGAATAAAGGGAATCAATGATATGTGATTAAAATAATTGATGTATTGTATAGTTAAAATAATAGATAATTCAATAAATGGTAATTTGTAGGGGGTAAGGTTTATATGTTTTACCAGAGTGTAATCGATGAATTTACTGCTATGAGCAAAGAGATAATCGGGAACAAATTGACTGGAATTTATTTGCATGGTTCTATGGCTATGGATTGTTTTAATCCAGAAAAGAGTGATATTGATTTACTCATAGTGATTGAAAACGATATCACCGATGTTCAGAAAATGGAGTTGCGGTATCGAAAAAGGATTATATAGATAGCATCTGGTCTGATGTGAAAGGTGCAAGAGAAGATATAGCAGATGAACCTATGTATATGACACTTAATTTGTGCAGAGTGTTGGCATTTTTAAAGGAAGATTTATGTCTTTCAAAGCAGTAAGGCGGTGAGTGGGGGATTGCACATATACCTGAAAGATATCATTTCCTTATTTTACAGGCATTAGATTGTTATAAAATAAATCAGATAATGCAAGTAGACATGGAACTTGCAGGTGAGTTTGCGGATGAAATGCTGACAATTATCGGGTTTGAAAAGGGACAAATAGAAAAGTAGAAGAAAGGGGATATATGGTTGTTGGATACCAATAATTATGATGACGAATAGACAAATTCAAATTTAAGAGGTGCTAAAATGAGAAGAAAATTAGGAATTGCACGTTGTGGATTTGCTTGTTGCTTGTGTTTAGAGAATAAAAAATGTTCTGCTTGTAATTGAGGTGAATGTCCAGATAAAGAATGGTGTGAAAATCGTAAATGTTCAATTAAAAAAGATATAACTGCTTGACGAGAGTTTTATAATTAGTATTGAAGATGAGGAAATCATGGGTGTATTGGGTTTTGAACAAGAATATGAGCTGTGTTATTTTACCAAGAAACGCTAGGAGATAGATGCTAATGAAAGACTATGTTCTCACAAAATTATCAGAAGATAATGCTAAGGAAATTTGTAGCTGGAGATATGAGGGAGAGTATTCAATATATAATTTTTCGGATTGAGATACTGTAGTAGAAAACCGATAGGGTTTGTCTATAGAAGAAAAAAGAGAATCAGAATTTGTTGCAATAATTTTAAATAATGAATTAGTTTCTTATGGTAGGATAAGTCTAAAAGAGGATATAGCATATATAGGAATTGGATTAAAACCATCTTTTGTGGAAAGGGTCATGGTAAGGATATTATGAATTTATTAATTGAAGAATGCAAAAGAAGATTTCCTAACAATACAATAGGGCTTGAGGTCAGAAGTTTTAATAAAAGAGCTATTAATTGTTATAGAAATGTTGGCTTTAAGATTAAAGAAAAATACATAAAGAAGACTTTTGATAATTCAGTAGATGAATTTTATTATATGGAATTACTTTCTAAACCAGCTGTAGGTGGAATAATTGAAAAAAGTATATCTGGGATAGATTATATATTAGTTTAAGATAGAGATAGGGAGGTCATATATGAAAATGAAAACTAATGTCTATTTTGTTCGTCATGCTCAGCCGGATTTTTCAATTAAAGATGATTGTATCCGACCTTTATCAAAAAAAGGAAACGAAGATACTATGAAAGTCACAGAAGCATTAATGGATAAGAATATTACTTCTATTTATTCAAGTCCGTTTAAAAGGTCTGTTGATACTATAAAGGATTTTGCCGAAAGCACAGGGCTTGAAATTAAAATTGAAAATGATTTTCGTGAACGTAAGGTAGGGGAATGGGTAGAAGATTTTAAAACATTTTCACAAAAGCAGTGGGAAGATTTTGATTTTAAACTAGATGGGGGAGAGTCTTTAAGGGAAGTACAAGAACGCAATATATCTGCACTTTTTGAAGTTATAAATAATAATCTGGGCAAAAGAGTAGCTATTGCAACTCATGGAACTGCCTTAAGTACAATTATAAATTACTTTAATCCAGACTTCGGATATGCTGATTTCTGGAACATTGTTGATAAAATGCCATATATTTTACATTTCACATTCGATGGTTTAAAACTTGAATATATAAAAGAGATTGAAATTAAATGATATAAGAGGATGGATACTTTGATTCTTGTGTAATGTACAATGCAATAGGACATTTAACAGACTATATGGAAGAAATTTTTAGGGAGTGCATTAGGGTAACAGTTTCTAATGGTAATATTTATGTGATTAGTTCTTTTAAAATGGCTGGTGTAAAATTAATATCTCCTTCAAAGAATTGTGAAAAAGAAGCATTTGAATACATACAAGATTTTGTAGAATATAATAAAAAATTCCCACAACTACAAAAATTAAGATTTCCAGAACAATGGGATTAATTAAATATTAAAATCAATTTAAACAACTTTGTTAACAGTTGACA
>CAZEYH010000459.1:0-2582 GCA_964515895.1 uncultured Clostridiaceae bacterium
TAAGTTTCTTTTCACTATCATTAATAGAATCTGAAATATTAATTTTAACAAGGTTCTCAATCCTAAAATAGGATGCACTACCTACAATGTCAACGTTGTTTGGTATAAGTCGGATTACCAGATTTTGAATAGCTGACAAATTACAATCAGTATTGACCTGTACCTTCCAGCCAGTTTCCTTTTCAAAACTTTCAATTTCTTCTTTATATTTTTTCACTGCCATTTGGGGAAAGTTAAAGCTTAAAAGTGTAATTCCTTCTTCAAATCTTGCACCCTTCCTATATAGTCCTGCTTCAGATGGAAACCAGTTTTCAGCAAGAGAAAGCATGGCATTTACCTCCATAATATCTGATTTTGCTTTTTCCAACTCATCAAAGGCTTCTACACTCAATGCATGATACATAAATGGCCGACGTATCTCGCCTTGAAAATATTCTATCGAATGTATCAAATTTGCCAATTCTTTTAGCTCTTCTTCTTCTTGAAACTTTTTACCATTCCACATAAATAGAATCTCTTCAAGAGTAAACGCTCTATCAGTCCCATATTTCTTAAGTGCAAATTTCCATATTTCTTTTAAAACTTCCTCCGACAATCTACCTGATTTATTCAATGTAGATAACAAAGTTCTTTGAATTTGTTTTCTGGGATTTCGTACATTCATATCAGCCTGTTCTCCATTCGCAGGTGCATGAATTCTGCCCCTGTATTCCTTTTGCACTTCTAAAGCTAATGAAGAAATTGTTTCGCTATTTCCATGTACAAAGAATACATCTTTTGCAGCAAGTGAATGTACAAGTGAGATGATTTCTGTTTTGTCAGCATGTGCTGAAAGGCCGTATTTTCCTACTCCACATTTTAACAGGATACTTCTTTCACCAAACTTCAAAATTCTCTCTTGCTCTTCCGGAATATCTATTAAATCAAGTAACTGCCTGCCGGGGGCCTCTTCATCCTGATAACCAGTAACTGCAATAAAATTTCCTTCATCTAAAGCAAGCTTCTCGGCATACCATTGGCTAGGACCACCATTAAGCATTCCGGAACTGGTTATTATACAGCATGGTTCTTTTGAATTAACAATAGCTTCACGTTGAGGCTGCCTCCCTGTAACAGCAACTATATTATCATCATAGAAAAGCTCATCACCCTTGAAAACCTTCTTTGCAAGTTGATTTCTGAGATAATTTGGATTTAAATTGTATACCCTACATACATCTTTAACCATACCATCAACATATATTTTGAACTGGGGTAATTTCCCACGATTTATTGCTCTTTTTAATATCAATATTACTTCCTGGGCTCTGCCAAGTGCAAAAGCCGGTATCAAAATCTTATGCCCCGATTGGATAACTTCACCAACTTTACTAATTAGCTTAGCCTCTTCATTTTCCCTGCTGGCATGCAGGCGATCTCCATATGTTGATTCAAATATTGCAATATCAGGGCGTAACCTTGGAATAGATGCACCTTCCACCGTCCTTTGGGGAGTGATTGAAAAGTCACCACTATAAAATAATGAACCTTCTTGTCCGGAAATATATATGCCTGCTGAACCGGCTACATGTCCTGCATTGTAGAAAGTTACTGCTAAATCATTATCAAATGGCTTAAAGGTATACCCAGGTGAAAAGCACACTATCCTGTCAAGCATATTTTTTACATGAACCTCTGCAAAAACAGGTATTTCCATTTCTTTAAATTCCATAATTTTAAGACTATCATACAAAAGCATTCTTACCAGATCTTTTGTTATATGTGTCATATAAATTTTGGCGTTCGGATATTCCCTACTAATCACAGGTAGGCTACCACTATGATCCATATGTGCATGACTTACAAATATAGCATCAACTCCACCATTCTCCTGAATCATTCTAAGATCAGGAAGTTGATCTTTAGATGAACCCATCCGCATTCCACAATCAAGTACTATATTTTTACCGTCAATTTTTACAAAAATACAGCTGGCACCAACTTCTCTTGCGCCACCGCAAAAAGCTAACTTCATTGTTGTTATCCCTCATTTTAAACTTTACTGATATTTTGATTGTTCCCAGAAAGTCATTTCATACTTTCTGGATGATAACCATATTATAGCATAGAATAGGTGTTTTGTGAAAATAAAAAATTAATGATAAAAAATTTCTAAACACTCTTGCTAAAGATGTAATCTGTTGTAATCTATTATATAATATAAGTATATTAAGAAATATTAAATAAATTCTATTTGGAGGTTAATGGTATGAATAAGCTAAAAGTTGCAATAGTAGGTCTTGACACAAGTCATTCTGTTCAATTTGCCAAAAGAATGAATGATCCTGATTGCGATCCTAAAATTAAAGTAGACGGATTAAAAGCGGTATCCTGTATGAGATTCGAGACTCCATTCCAGAATAAAAAAGGTTTGGATGACCGTCAAAAACAGTTAGAAAGTTGGGGAATTAAGGTAACTGAAAACTTTGATGAATGCGTAGCTGATTGTGATGCAATTATGCTTGAAATCAATGATCCTGCATATCATCTAGAATACTTTGAAAAAGCAGTAAAGCTTGGTAAACCGATTTTTTTGGACAAAC
>CAZEYH010000460.1:0-2544 GCA_964515895.1 uncultured Clostridiaceae bacterium
AATACAAAAAGATAATTCAAAAACAGAAGAAGAAGGATTATTGGAGATATATAAACGATTAAGACCGGGTGAGCCTCCCACAGTGGAGAGTGCTCGGCAATTAGTAAATAATCTATTTTTTGAACCGAAAAGATATGATTTGGCCAGATTTGGACGGTTTAAATTTAATAAAAAACTTTCATTAGCTGCCAGACTTAATGGTTGTGTAGCAGCTGAGGATATTATTGATCCTAGAACCGGAGAAATTATTATAGAAGAGGATCAAGTAATCGATAAGAACAAAGCTAATTTTATCCAAAATGCAGGAATTAATTCGGTTCATGTAAGTGTGGGAGATAAAAAGCTTAGAATTATCGGAAATAATACTGTCGACATTAATGAATATATTGATTTTGATGTAAGTGACTTAGATATAAATGAAAAGGTATATCTGCCTGTTTTGAAGAAAATACTCAACGAAAACAAGACTCCTGAAGATATAAAGAGGGAATTAAGATTAAACATGGATGACCTTATACCTAAAAACATTACACCTGATGATATCCTTACAACAGTAAATTATATTGTTAATTTAAATTACAGAGTTGGAGATATCGATGATATTGATCATCTGGGAAATAGGAGACTTCGTTCTGTAGGAGAGCTTTTGCAAAACCAGTTCAGAATAGGACTCGCCAGAATGGAGAGGGTTGTTAGGGAAAGAATGACAATTCAGGACATTGATATAGTAACACCTCAAACATTAATTAATACGAGACCTGTTGTAGCAGCCATAAAGGAATTTTTCGGCAGCAGTCAACTTTCCCAATTTATGGACCAAACTAATCCTCTTGCAGAATTAACTCATAAAAGAAGATTAAGTGCATTAGGTCCCGGTGGGTTAAGCAGGGAAAGGGCCGGGTTTGAGGTTAGAGACGTTCACCATTCCCATTACGGAAGAGTGTGTCCTATAGAAACTCCTGAAGGTCCTAATATCGGACTAATAGGCTCACTAAGTACTTTTGGAAAGGTTAACCAATATGGGTTTATAGAGGCTCCATATAGAAGAGTAGATAAGGAAGAGAGAAAGATAACAGATGAAATTGTATACTTATCTGCAGATGAGGAAGATGAATATATAGTAGCACAGGCTAATGAACCACTTGACAAAGAGGACCGGTTTATTAACGATAAGGTTACTGTAAGATTTAAAAATGATATATTCCAGGTAGAAAGTAACAAAGTTGATTTTATTGACGTTTCACCGAAGCAGATTGTATCTGTAGCCACTGCGTTAATTCCATTCCTTGAAAATGATGATGCCAGTCGAGCATTAATGGGATCTAATATGCAACGTCAAGCTGTGCCTCTTATAAAAACTGAAGCTCCTATTATTGGTACCGGGATAGAGTATAAGGCAGCAAAAGATTCCGGTGTTGTTGTTATTGCGAAAAATGACGGCATTGTTGATAAGGTTAGTGCTAATGAAATAATTATTAGAAAACAAGATGGAACAAGAGATGTTTACAAACTTTTGAAATATATGCGTTCTAACCAAGGTACATGTATAAATCAAAGGCCTTTGGTTAAAAAAAGTGATGTTGTAAAGGTCGGAGATGTTATCGCAGATGGACCTTCGACAAGTATAGGAGAACTGGCTCTTGGTAAAAATGTACTTGTAGGTTTTATGCCTTGGGAAGGTTATAACTACGAAGATGCTATACTAATTAGTGAGAAATTGGTAAAGGATGATACATTTACGTCAATTCATATAGAAGAATATGAGGCGGAGGCCAGAGATACAAAGTTAGGACCTGAGGAAATAACAAGAGATATTCCTAATGTTAGTGAAGAATCATTAAAAGATCTGGACGATAGAGGAATAATAAGAATTGGTGCTGAAGTGAGAGCAGGAGATATTCTTGTCGGTAAGGTTACTCCTAAAGGTGAAACAGAGTTAACAGCTGAGGAGAGGCTCCTAAGGGCAATTTTTGGTGAAAAAGCGAGAGAAGTAAGAGATACCTCATTAAGAGTTCCCCATGGAGAACAGGGAATAATTGTTGATGTTAAAGTATTCTCAAGAGAAATGGGTGATGAGTTATCTCCGGGTGTAAATCAGATGGTTATGGTATATGTTGCCCAAAAAAGAAAAATATCAGTAGGGGATAAAATGGCAGGAAGACATGGAAACAAGGGTGTAATCTCCAGGATTTTGCCTGAAGAGGATATGCCGTTTCTCCCGGATGGGACTCCCTTAGAAATAATTCTTAATCCTCTTGGAGTGCCATCAAGAATGAATGTAGGTCAGGTTCTGGAAGTGCATCTTGGTTATGCGGCCAAAGCGTTAGGCTGGGAAATAGCTACACCTGTATTCGACGGAGCCAACGAAATTGATATTATCGAAACCCTAAAGATGGCAGAGTTGCCTGAAGATGGAAAAACCATATTATATGATGGAAGGACAGGTGAAGCTTTTGATAATCGTGTAGCTATTGGCTATATGTATATTCTTAAACTTGCTCACTTGGTTGATGATAAAATACATGCTCGATCTACAGGTCCATA
>CAZEYH010000461.1:0-2532 GCA_964515895.1 uncultured Clostridiaceae bacterium
AAGGGGATTTTATCATGTCATGGCAAATTATTATGCATGTTAATTATTGTGAGCAAGGTCAGTCTATTGAAGAAATATGTAAAAAAGCTGTAGATTGGGGCTTTGATGGAGTAGAATTTAGAAGAAAACGTTCCAGAGTAGATGAAACAGTAGAGAGTTATTTGGATTCTATTGCAGAAGGAGTAAGAAAATCAGGTTTGAAAACTGTTGTTTTTGGTTCGCCGGGTCCAAATCTGGTTTGCAGTGATCTTTCCGATAGAGAAGCTGAAGTAGAGCAAATGGTGCAATTTTTCAAATTAGCAGCTCAACGTTTCAAATTATCTGTATGTAATACAATGGCAGGTCCGCTCTTAAATCAAGACAAAAACATACCTTATAGTGAGTATGAAAAGCATGGTTCCTTTATAGCTACTGAAGAACAATGGAAGTGGGCTGCAAAAGGTTTCAAGTTACTTGGAAAGATGGCGGAAGAACTAGGATTTAAGTTTGCCTTTGAAACCCATATGTGTTATATTCACGACTTACCTACTACTGCTAAAAAACTAGTAGATATGATTGGAAGCCCTGCTGTAGGTATCAATCTAGATTACGGGAATTCAGTATATTTTAAAGATAAGCCTACATTAAAAGAGGCTATACAGCAATCCGGAGACACTCTTTATTATGTACATCTTAAGAACTCAGTAGGGTTAAGGGATGGAAGTAGATTACCTACAGGTTTAGGAGAAGGGGAAATCAGCCACCGTGAATATTTGAGGCTTTTAAAAGATGCAGGGTACAAAGGACCAATATGTATAGAGGCACCGAGAAGTGGTGATAGGGAATGGTATGCAAAACAGGACATTAAATACATAAAATCAGTAATAGATGATTTGGTAGGAGAGTAGAAAACCACGAAATCATCCGGTTATATTTCAGGTAAAAATGGCTTAAAATTTTGCTTTGTAATAAAAAATGCAAAACTTCAGTACATTCATTATATTAGACAGTATATAGATTAGCATTTATGTAAAATAACAGGGGGGATCCAAGTGGTTAAGACAGGATTGGTATCAGTTACTTTCAGAAAACTATCTCCAAGCAATATTATAAAATTAGTTTCTGATGCAGGATTACAGGGAATTGAATGGGGCGGAGATATTCATGTTCCTCATGGGGATATTGGACGCGCACGGGAAGTGTTGAAAATGACGGAAGATGCAGGCTTGAGTGTTGCTTCCTATGGTTCTTATTATGGTGTAGGATGTGAAAAGGAAAAGAATTTGCCCTTTGAAAAAGTTCTAGAAACAGCAATAGAGTTAAAAGCTCCCATTATAAGGGTATGGGCAGGGAATAGAGGTTCAGATAAGGCTGACCGGGCCTGGTGGGATCTTATAATAAATGAATCAAGAAGAATAGCTGATATGGCACTAAAAGAAGGAGTTGCTGTGGCATATGAATATCATAACAACACGCTTACCGACACTTCGGAATCAGCTTACAGACTTTTAACGGAGGTTAACCATAAGAATATGCTTTCCTATTGGCAACCACCTGTTAATGCTGAAGAAGAAGAGTGCTTAGAGGGATTGAAAAAAATAACTCCATGGCTAAGCAACATACATACCTACTATTGGGAATCCGGTAATAGGATGGTTCTTGAAGCCGGAGTCGGAAAATGGTTGAAGTATATGGAGGTAATTAAGGACTTGGAAGGTACCAGGTATTGTATGATTGAATTTGTTAAAGGAGATACGCCGGAACAGTTTATTGAAGATGCAAAAGCTTTGAAAAAAATTGTATCGTAAATCGTATGTAATCTAAGGCATATTGTAATTATAATATATAGTAAATAAAAAGATAGCCCACAGCATTTAAGTGCCAAGGGCTATTTTTTCATTAGCTACGTTAGCTATCTGATATACTATCTGAATTCTGAATTTTCTGAATTTTAAACTAAAGCTGATATCTGTCTGAATTTAAATTAAAGTATTAAGCAGCAATATCAATTAATTTCAAAGCCTTATTTCTTTCCTCAGCCCATCTTATTGACCATTCATTCTCAAATAATAAAACAAGGCGTTTAAATTTATCTTCTACAATCATTGTGGAACTTGTCAAATTTAGTTTTGTAAGATCATCTATGCCCTCATCAATCCAGCGCGCAAATCTTAAGGGGAGACGTTGCATTCGGAGATCTACCCCATATTCGTGTTTGAGTCTATGCTCCAATACATCGAATTGTAGTTCTCCTACAGCTCCAATAACAAGTTCTTCAACACCTATATCCGGTTCTTTGAAGACTTGAATAGCACCTTCTTCTGAAAGCTGGGTTATACCTTTGATAAATTGTTTACGTTTCATAGAATCCTTTGCCATTACTCTGGAAAAATGCTCAGCAGGGAAAATCGGTATTCCATCAAATTTCACATCAGGATCTTCCGAAAGAGTATCTCCTATACTGAAAATTCCCGGATCATATATACCGATAATATCACCGGCATAAGCTTCTTCCACCATTATACGATCTTGTGCCATAAACTGTTGAGGCTG
>CAZEYH010000462.1:0-2510 GCA_964515895.1 uncultured Clostridiaceae bacterium
TACAACAGGTTTGCATATAGCCGATGTTCATAGGCTAATAAATATATTGCAGCGCTTGGTTGATGCGGGAAACTCAGTAGTGGTAATAGAACATAATCTGGATGTTATTAAGACAGCAGACTATATAATAGATCTAGGCCCGGAAGGTGGAAATGATGGTGGTTTTATAGTAGCAGAAGGTACCCCAGAAGATTTATTGAAGCAAAATGGCTCCTACACAGGGCAATACCTTAGAAAAATGCTTCTTTAGAATTCATGGAATCATTGATTGGACGCATTTTCCATCATAGATTCATTGATTTTTTAATTGGACTTTTAACACATTTTTATGATATAATATAGTGTCAAGCGATTAGGAGATGATGAATTTGATTATGTGTACAGCTTGCAATAAAAATATTGCTGTAGTTTTTATAACTAAAATAATTAATGGAAAACAAACGCAAGAGGGTTTATGCTTATCTTGTGCAAGAAAACAGGGGATTCAACCAATTAACCAATTGATAGAACAGTCTGGAATGACAGAAGATGATATAGATAATTTAAATAATCAAGTAACAGGATTACTTGATAATATTGATGTAGATAATTTAATGGAGGAAGTATCTGAAGATAATCCGGATGGAGCCGGGAATCTACTTTTTAACTTCTTTAATAAAGCATTTCCTAAGAATGTAGGTTCTGTTGAAAACTTATCTGATGGAAAGAGGCGGGGTAAATATGAGGAGAAAGACCCAAAGAGCAATACTCGCACTAAAACAAAAGATAAAAAAAGTGGCAGAAAGAAAAAGTTTCTGGATATGTATGGAACCAATCTTATTGATAAGGCTAAAGAAGGAGATATAGATCGTATAATAGGCAGGGAAAAGGAGATTGAAAGGGTAATTCAAATTTTAAACAGAAGGACAAAAAACAACCCAGTTTTAATAGGAGAACCCGGCGTAGGTAAAACAGCGATTGCAGAAGGGTTAGCATTAAAAATTTTCAATAAAGATGTTCCTGTAAAGTTGTTAAATTCCGAAGTATATTCATTAGATTTAACTTCAGTTGTGGCAGGTACCCAATTTAGAGGACAGTTTGAGGCCAGAATGAAGGGTATTATTGAGGAAGCAAAAACATTGGGGAATATTATCCTTGTTATTGATGAACTGCATAGTGTTATAGGAGCCGGAGATGCGGAAGGTGCAGTAAATGCTGCCAATATATTAAAGCCCGCTTTATCAAAAGGTGAAATACAGGTGATAGGAGCAACTACATTAAATGAATATAGAAAATACATTGAGAAAGATTCAGCTCTTGAAAGACGGTTTCAACCTGTAATTGTAGATGAACCCTCCATTGAAGAAAGTATTGAAATATTGAAAGGAATAAAGGGTTATTACGAAGAATATCATAATGTAAAAATATCCGATGAAGTTGTAGAAGCCTCAGTATACTTATCGGAAAGGTATATAAACGACAGATATCTACCTGATAAAGCCATTGATGTGATAGATGAAGCAGGTTCAAGAGTTAATTTAAAAAATGAAACTCTTGTAGAACTCGAAACACTAAAAGAGGAACTTAAGAATGTTCAAGAAGATAAAGAAAATGCAGTATCGGCAGATTCAATAGAAGATTATCAAAAAGCTGCAGACCTTAAAGTTAGGGAATGTAAGTTAATTGAAAATATTAAAATCATAGAAGAAAAAAGCAAGGATATTGAGATTACTATTGATGATGTGGCGTATGTTGTTGAGGCATGGACAGGTATACCGGTACAAAGACTTACTGAAATTGAAACTGAAAAGTTATTGAATCTTGAGGAAAAACTTCATAAGAGAGTAGTAGGGCAGAATGAAGCTGTAAATAGTCTATCAAGAGCTATAAGAAGAAACAGAGCAGGATTCGGAAAAAAGAAGAGACCAAGTTCCTTTATTTTTATAGGTCCTACAGGTGTGGGGAAAACCGAACTGGTAAAAGCACTTGCAGTAGAGTTATTTGGAAGTGAAGAAACACTGATAAGGCTTGACATGTCTGAATATATGGAGAAACACTCTGTTTCAAAATTAATTGGTTCTCCTCCCGGATATGTTGGTTACGATGACGGAGGTCAGCTTACTGAAAAAGTAAGAAGAAAACCTTATTCTGTAATACTTTTAGATGAAGTTGAAAAAGCACATCCTGATGTATTTAATATGCTGTTGCAAATACTTGAAGATGGAAGATTAACTGACAGCCAGGGAAGAACAGTGAATTTTGAAAATACTGTAATAATAATGACATCTAATGCAGGCACAACCTTAAAATCTAGTGGTATTGGCTTTGGTCAGGATCAATATAAGAATATTGAAGATAAAGCAAGAGAAGCATTGAGGGAGATATTTAGACCGGAATTTCTGAATCGTTTGGATGAAATTATTGTGTTCAGAGAGCTTGGTAAAGATGAATTAAGACAAATAATCGAACTGATGCTTAAAGAAGTGAGTGAAAGTGTTAATGAGAAAGGTATGTCTATAAGCCTTACAGAT